>CAZXST010000001.1:0-25186 GCA_964643205.1 uncultured Flavobacteriaceae bacterium
TTTGAACAGGTTTGAAACCATCCTCAATTGAAGGAACTGCTCTTTCAAGAATTACGTATGAAGCATAGTCTAAAAACCAATCTTTATACATACCAGCAACCCTAGTAATTACATTTTCTTGACTATAATCTAGTTCTAAATCATCCATTTAATACTAATCAACTATATCTAATTCAACTTTTAAATTGTCAATAATAAAAGACTGTCTATTTGGAGTATTTTTACCCATATAGAATTGCAATAATTCATCTATAGACATATCACTATCAAGCATTACAGGATCTAATTTTATATTATCTCCTATAAAGTATTTAAATTCATCTGGTGATATTTCGCCTAAACCTTTAAATCTTGTTATTTCAGGATTAGTCTTTATCTTTTCTATTGCTTTTAGTTTCTCATCTTCAGAATAACAATAGATAGTTTCTTTATTATTTCTTACCCTAAATAAAGGGGTCTGTAAAATATACAAATGTCCTGTTTTGATTAAATCTGGAAAGAATTGTAAAAAAAATGTTATAAGTAATAGCCTTATATGCATTCCATCAACATCAGCATCTGTTGCGATAACAATATTGTTATATCTTAAATCTTCAATTGAATCTTCAATATTGAGCGCAGCTTGCAATAAGTTAAATTCTTCATTTTCATAAACAATTTTTTTTGACATTCCATAGGAATTTAAAGGCTTTCCTCTTAAGCTAAATACTGCCTGAGTATTTACATCTCTAGATTTTGTTATACTTCCTGATGCTGAATCTCCTTCTGTTATAAATAAAGTTGTATCTAATCTTCTTTCATTTTTTAAGTCTCCAAGATGAACACGGCAATCACGAAGTTTTTTATTGTGCAAATTAGCTTTTTTTGCTCGTTCTCTTGCTATTTTTCTAATCCCAGAAAGTTCTTTTCTTTCTTTTTCTGCCTGTAATATTTTTCTATGGATCCCCTCTGCAACCTCTGTGTTTTTATGTAGATAATTATCAAGCTCTTTCTTTAAGAAGTCATTAATATATACTCTAACAGACGGGAGTCCTCCTCCCATTTCAGAAGACCCTAATTTTGTTTTTGTTTGACTCTCAAAAACAGGCTCCATTACTTTAATAGAAATAGCTGATACAATTGATTTTCTAATATCTGAGGATTCATAATTCTTTCCAAAAAAATCTCTTATTGTTTTAACAAGAGCTTCCCTAAATGCACTTAAGTGAGTTCCACCTTGAGTAGTATTTTGTCCGTTAACGAAAGCGTGATACTCCTCAGTATATTGGGATTTACTATGAGTTATAGCCACTTCAATATCATTTCCTTTTAAATGTATTATTGGATAAAGCAACTCTGAATCATTAGTTCTTTCTGTTAAAAGATCTTTTAACCCATTTTCACTATAATATTTTTCTCCATTAAAAATTATAGTTAATCCTGGATTTAAATAAACATAGTTCTTAAGCATTTTTGAAATGTATTCATTTCTATACTGAAAATTTTTAAATATTGATTCGTCAGGAATAAAAGAGACCTTTGTTCCTCTTCTTCTACTAGAATTTTCAGCATCCTGATGATTTCCTAATTCTCCTTGATTAAATTCTGCAATAGCAGATTTTCCATCTCTATTAGACTCTACTTTAAAATAATCTGAAAGAGCATTTACAGCTTTAGTTCCTACACCATTTAACCCAACAGCTTTTTTGAATGCACGTGTATCATATTTTCCTCCAGTATTCATTTTTGAAACTACATCTACGAGTTTGCCTAATGGAATTCCTCTACCATAATCCCTTACAATAACTTTAGAGGATTGAACAGAAACCTCTATTGTCTTCCCAGCACCCATTACAAACTCATCTATAGAGTTGTCAAGAACTTCCTTTAGTAAAATATAGATACCATCATCTGGAGAAGAGCCATCGCCTAATTTTCCAATATACATTCCTGGGCGCATTCTTATATGCTCCTTCCAATCAAGAGATCTTATGTTTTCTTCAGTATATTGATTTTTTACAGCCATCTGATAAATATTTGCTAATATAAGATATCAGTTGAAGAAAATTAATCAAGAAATTACAAAGTAATTAACAAATTATTTACAATGATTTCTTATCACACATTAAACAAGAAATGCATCACATCACCATCATTAACGATATATTCTTTTCCCTCTACACGTATCTTCCCTGCTTCCTTTACCTTAAGTTCTGATCCATAGCTAATGTAATCTGAATATGAAATTACTTCAGTCTTAATAAATCCTTTTTCAAAATCAGAATGAATGACTCCTGCTGCTTGTGAAGCTTTAGAGCCAATTGGAATTGTCCATGCCCTGACTTCTTTTATTCCTGCAGTAAAATACGTCTGTAAACCTAGCAAGCTATATGCAGATTTTATTAATTTATTTGAACCTGGCTCATCTAACCCTAAATCATTTAAAAACATTTTTCTTTCTTCATGTTGACTTAATTCATTTATTTCTGACTCTATTCCAGCTGCAAGAATAATTATCTCAGCAAATTCATTATTAATAGATTTTTTAACTTCTTCTACATAATTATTGCCAGTTAATATCGACTCCTCTTCAACATTACAAACATAAAGTACAGGCTTATCTGTAAGTAATTGTAAAGGTTTTATGTATTTAATATAAACATCCTTATTAAAGTCTATTGATCTAATGTTTTTTGAGTTTTCTAAATCTTTTACAATACTATTTAAAACCATCTCTTCTTTTTGTGATTCTTTATTTCCAGTTTTGGCAACTCTAGCTACTTTTTCTAATTTTTTAGTAACTACCTCTAAATCTTTTAGTTGTAATTCTATATCAATAATTTCTTTATCTCTTACAGGATTTATTGATCCATCAACATGAATAATATTATCATCATCAAAGCATCTTAGGACATGTATAATAGCGTCTGTTTCACGAATATTTGCAAGGAATTTATTTCCTAACCCCTCCCCTTTACTAGCTCCTTTAACCAAACCTGCAATATCAACTATTTCAACTGTTGCAGGTATGACTTTTTTAGGTTTCACTAGATCATTTAATTTATCTAATCTATTGTCAGGAACATTTATCACTCCTATATTTGGCTCAATTGTGCAAAAAGGGAAATTCGCACTTTGAGCTTTTGAATTTGACAAACAATTAAATAGTGTTGATTTTCCTACATTTGGTAATCCTACAATCCCTGCTTTCATTGAAAATTTTTGAGCTGTAAATTTATTTCTTTTTTTTGATGAAATCCTCTCTAGTCATTATTAGTGGTAATCCAATCAAAATTAGAGTAAATAAATTTATCAGAATAATATTATAGATTGCTCCGTAATAGAATGAAATAGCGCTATCAATAAAAAACCAAGATAATAATCCATACCATATTGCCTTATATGCCCATAGCTCTTTGTTTTTAAATGAGTTCTCCGATATCATTATTACTAAAACATGAAATCCTACAATCATTCCTCCAATAATTCCAAAAAGCCAATTTTTTAGTTTTATAATACTGGAATCAAAATCATTTGTGAATAAAAAAGTTTCTTTTGTATAATTATAGTAAGCATCAAAAATGAAGGAATCACTCCAAAAAGCCACAATAAGACCTAATAAAACTGACAAAATATTTACATTAGTCAACCATTTTTGCCAAAAATTGAATCTGTTATTTATTAATCCGAACACAATATTACTGATTTAAATATGCATAAATTTTTGTTTTTCTAATAGTTCTAATTCATTTTCTTTATTATCTTCATCTGGAACACAACAATCAACAGGACAAACAGCGGCACATTGTGGCTCTTCATGAAACCCTTTACATTCTGTGCATTTACTAGGAACTATATAATAAATCTCATCACTAATTGCTATTTGATCCTCATCTGCATTTATTGAGGTGCCATCTAAAAGAATTATATTACCTTGAAGATCTGTTCCATCTGAATATTTCCAACTATCAGATGCTTCATATATAGCCGTATTTGGGCACTCTACTTCACACGCACCGCAATTAATACATTCATCTGTAATAATTATAGCCATATATATATTATTTAATAAATTAGACTACAAAACTATAATCTATAACCATCAAAACCAAAACAGAAACGGCTGAATTAGAAAAGCGCATAATAGCTTTTGCTGAAATTGGAAATTTATTAAATAAATATTTCTTAAATGTTGATAATGAATGGTTAGGGGAATTAAGGTTAAAAATAGATGAAGCTTCAGCAAGAAATCCTTGGTTTACTAAAGAAAACATTCATCTATCATTAAAATATTGGTCAAAAGAGCTAACAGTTAAAAAGCTAAAATCCTGGCTATCTAGTTATAAGCTTTCAGATGACAGATCAAATACAATAGCAGTTATAATGGCTGGGAATCTTCCATTAGTTGGATTTCATGATTTATTGTGCGTACTAATAACCGGACAGAAATTAGCTATTAAATTCTCAAAGAATGATGATGTCTTAATGCAGTTTCTGATAAAATATTTAATCTTTAAGAATGTAAAATTTAAAGACCATATAATTATAAATGATTCAATAATTAAAGATTTTGACAAAGTAATTGCAACAGGATCAAATAATACTTCTAGGTATTTTGATTATTATTTCAGAAACAAACCTTCAATTATAAGAAAGAATAGGTTTTCTGTGGCTGTTTTATCTGGGAAAGAAAGCAAAATTAAGTTAGAAAAATTAAGTAATGATATTTTTACTTTTTTTGGTTTAGGATGTAGAAATGTTTCTAAAATCTATATTCCAGTAAACTATAATTTTGATCAATTCTTCAAGTCTATGTATAAATGGAAGAACATCATTTATAACCATAAATATGCTAGTAATTATAATTACAATAAGACCATCAATCTGATTGATAAAAATTCTATTATGGAGAATGGATTTCTTATCTTAAAAGAATCTCACGAAAATCATTCACCTATCTCTGTATTGCTATACGAATACTATAAAAACATTGAAGATTTGAGAAAAAAAATAGAATTGATTGAGAAGGATTTACAATGCATTGTTTCAAACAACTATTGTAAGAATGAAGTTGAGTTTGGAGAAACACAAAACCCAAAACTTTCTGATTATGCAGACAATATTGATACAATAAAATTTTTGTTAACAAAATAGTTAAAAAAAATTGCGTATCATATAAATAAGATCTAACATATATTAACGAAATTTGATCCTTAATTCTGATTGTTTAATGAAAAAACATAATTTTTGTGCAGGCCCTTCTATTTTACCAAAAGAAGTCATAATTCAAGCCGCTGAATCTGTTTTAGATATTAATGAAAGTGGCTTATCTCTTTTGGAGATTTCTCATAGAAACAAAGCTTTTACAGATATCATGGAAGAAGCCAGAAGTTTAGTTTTAGAACTGACCAATCTTAATGTGAAAGATTATAGTGTCTTATTCTTACAAGGAGGCGCAAGTACACAATTTTCAATGGTACCTTATAATATTCTCTCAAAAAAAGCCGCTTATCTTGACACTGGGTCATGGAGTAGTAAAGCAATCAAAGAGGCTAAATTATTTGGAGAAATAAATGAGATTGCATCTTCTAAAGATTCTAATTACAATTATATTCCAAAAAATTACAAAATACCAGATGATTGTGATTACTTTCATTGCACATCGAATAATACAATATATGGCACACAAATAAAGAAATTTCAATCACCAAAAATTCCTATAGTTTGTGATATGAGTAGTGATATATTTTCAAGACAATTAGATTTTTCAAAATTTGATCTAATATATGCAGGTGCACAAAAAAATCTAGGTCCAGCAGGAGCTACAATTGTAATTTTAAAAAATAGTGTTTTAAAAAAATCCTCTGGAAATATTCCATCAATGATGGACTATCATACACATATAAACAAGAGTAGTATATATAACACTCCTCCTGTTTTCTCTATTTATGTTTCATTGTTAAACATGAGGTGGTTAAAAAGTAATGGTGGTATTAAGAAAATAGAAGAAAGCAATACTAAAAAGGCCTCTATATTGTATTCAGAAATTGATATTAATCCTCTTTTTAAGGGACATGCTAAAGAGGAAGATAGATCAACAATGAATGCAACATTCAGTTTAATTAATGATGACTTTAAAAAAACTTTTGACTCCATGCTTAAAGATGCAGGTATTGTTGGAATTAATGGTCATAGAATTATTGGTGGTTATAGAGCTTCAATGTATAATGCAATGCCTGTTGAAAGTGTAAAGACACTTGTTGAGGTGATGAGTGAATTAGAAAATAAATTATAATATGAGGATTCTAGCAAATGATGGTATCTCTAATTGTGGAATAGAAAAACTAGAATCAAACGGATTTGAAGTTTTAACAGAATCTATTGCTCAAGATGATTTGATATCCTACATAAATAATAGTAAAATTGA
The DNA here is from genome assembly GCA_964643205.1 of uncultured Flavobacteriaceae bacterium. Classification (GTDB taxonomy): domain Bacteria; phylum Bacteroidota; class Bacteroidia; order Flavobacteriales; family Flavobacteriaceae. The sequence continues at coordinate 6,407 of CAZXST010000001.1, forward strand.
TGTTTTACTTGTTAGAAGTACAACAAAAGTGGAGCAAAATCTAATAGATAAATGCCCGTCAATTAAGTTGATTGGAAGAGGTGGCGTTGGAATGGATAATATAGATGTAGAATATGCTGTAAATAAAGGTATAGATGTAATAAACACTCCAGCTGCATCATCAAAATCAGTAGCCGAACTTGTCTTTGCTCATTTATTTGGATGTGTAAGGCATTTACATTCTTCTAATAGAAGTATGCCTCTTGAAGGAGATTCCAAGTTTAAAGAGTTAAAAAAATCATATTCTAAAGGAACTGAGCTGAGAGGAAAAACATTAGGAATAGTAGGATTTGGGAGAATAGGTAAAGAAGTTGCAAAAATTGCAATTGGAATAGGAATGAATATATTAGTTTATGATCCAAATATAAATGAAACGTTACTAGAGTTATCATTCTTCGATGAATCTACTAAGTCTTTTCAAATTAAAATGGATAATTTCAAAGATTTATTGACTCAATCTGATTTTATTACTTTTCATGTACCTGCTCAAAAAAAACACTTAATTTCTGAAGATGAATTTAAAATTATGAAACATGGAGTTGGTATAATTAATGCTGCAAGAGGCGGAATAATTGATGAAGGAGCACTTGAGAAATATTTAAATACTGGAAAGGTTTCTTTTGCTGCGTTAGATACATTTGAAAATGAGCCCAATCCAGAAATTAAAATACTTATGAATCCGAAAATTTCTTTAACTCCTCATATAGGAGCAGCTACAATGGAAGCACAAGACAGGATTGGCATGGATCTTGCAAACCAAATAATAAAATTATTAAAGGATGTTTGAAAAACTAAAAATAAGGTGGGGCATTTCTTCTAATTTTCAAATAGCTAAGATTTTTATAGTTTTTGCAATTACTGGTTCTACTTCTGCACTAATTTCTTCTCCGTTAAAAGAGTTTTTAGGTATAAGCTCTGATAATCTTGACTGGTTTCTTTTTTGGCCTTTAGAAATTATAATTATAACATTAGTATATCAACCAATATTACTAATAGTTGCAGCTATTTTTTTTGAACTAAAATTCTTTTGGGAATTTGAAAAAAAGCTTTTGAGAAGAATAGGTTTTAAAAATCTTAAGTAATTTTTTTTAGCTTCTCTTTATATCTATTCATAAATTTGGTAAGCTTAGGAGTAATGGTAAAGGAACAATAAGAAGAATTTTTATTCATGTTATAATAATTTTTATGATAATCTTCAGCCTCATAAAAGACACCTAATTTTTTTACTTCAGTAAACACTTTCTCTTTCAATTTTATGGATTTTTGAAAATCAGCAATATAATCTAATACAATTTTTTTTTCTTGATCATTAACATAAAAAATAGCTGATCTATAATGTGTGCCAATATCATTTCCTTGTCGATTCAGTGTCGTTGGATCATGCGTGTTAAAAAAAATATCAACCAAAGAATAGTAATCGATTATTTCTGAATTATATTCTATCTTAATTGTTTCTGCGTGACCTGTATTCCCTGCACATACATCTTCATATGTTGGTTTAGTAGTTCTGCCTCCGCAATACCCAGGGACAACACTAATTACACCATTTATCCTAAGATATATTGCTTCAGTACACCAGAAGCATCCGCCAGCAAAATATGCGTATTTGAAGGATTTATTCATAATTTAAATTAGAGATTTATGTAAGTATTCAATTATGATTATTAAATTGGTACTTTATATTAATGTAATATTAATAAATTATGATTAAAGGAGTTAATATACATAAATACTTTAATAATCTTCATGTTTTAAAAGGTGTGAATATTAATATTAAACAAGGGGAGTTTGTTTCCATTGTGGGGGATTCTGGTGCTGGAAAGACAACTTTACTACAAATATTAGGAACTCTTGACTCTCCATCAGATAATCCAAAGTCTGAATTGTATGTTAACAATGTTGATATTAGTAAATTAAATGAAAAAGATTTAGCAAATTTTAGAAATGAAACTATTGGTTTTATTTTTCAATTTCATCAGTTGCTACCTGAATTTACTGCATTTGAAAATATTTGTATTCCTGGTTATATTAAAAAAACTAATACTTTAGAATTAGAACAAAGAGCAATTAAGTTAATGGATTATCTAAACTTAGGTAATAAAATTAATAATAAACCTAATGAGCTTTCCGGAGGAGAGAAACAAAGAGTTGCTGTTGCTAGATCTCTAATTAATAATCCTAAATTAATATTAGCAGATGAACCTTCAGGAAATCTAGATAGTAAATCTGCAGATAGTTTATATAATCTTTTTTTTGATATCAGAAAAAAATTTAATCATACATTTATTATTGTAACTCATAACAATCAATTAGCAAAGAAATCAGATCGAACTCTTGAAATCATAGATGGAATAATAAAATAAACTTGAAAAATAAATTATTACATTAGTATAAATGCAAAATCATATTATGAAAAAAAATATATTATTCTTTTTAGTTCTATTTGTATGTTCAGCGTATGCTCAAAAAATATCAATACCAGCTGACACAATAGTTGAATCCTTTCATGAAGCAACCATAAATAACAAAGTAATTCATTATAAAGCGGAAGTTGGAACCCAACCTGTTTGGAATAAAAGTGGTGAACCAATTGCAACCTTGTTTTATACTTATTATAAAAGAATAGCAAAAAAGAATGAAAAAATTAATAGACCTGATAGACCAATAGTTTTTTCCTTTAATGGAGGACCTGGATCAGGGTCATTATGGATGCATATTGGTTATACTGGACCTAGAGTATTAAAGATTGACGATGAAGGATTTCCGATACAACCGTATGGAATGAAAGACAACCCTAATTCCATATTAGATGTTGCTGATATTGTTTTTGTATGTCCAGTAAATACAGGATACTCTAGAATGATTCCAAACTCAAAAGGAGAACTGCCAGATAAAAAATTATTCTTTGGAATAAATGCAGATGTTAAATATTTAGCTACTTGGATAAATACATTTATTACAAGAAAAAATATATGGGAATCTCCAAAGTATATTATTGGAGAAAGCTACGGAGGAACTAGAGTTATGGGGCTTGCTCATGAATTACAAAATAGCCATTGGATGTATCTAAATGGGGTTATTATGGTATCTCCTGCAGATTATAAGGTTTATGATACTGGTGGAGCAGTATCTTCAGCTATAAACCTACCCTACTATACAGCTGCTGCATGGTATCATAAGGTTTTAGATAAATCACTTCAGGAAAGAGATTTATTAGAAATCCTTCCCGAATCTGAAAATTTTACAATTAATGAATTATTGCCAGCGATCGCTAAAGGTGGTTTTATTAGTACTAATGAAAAAACAAAAGTTGCTAAAAAAATGTCCTACTACTCTGGAATAAGTTTTGATGACATAATAAGTCATAATCTAGATGTTCCTACAGATTTCTTCTGGAAAGAACTAGTAAGAGATGAATCTGGATATACTATTGGAAGATTAGATTCAAGATATTTAGGTTTAGATAAAATGGAAGCTGGATCAAGTCCTGATACGAGTGCTGAAATGAATGCTTGGAATCATTCTTTCACTCCTGCTATTAACTATTATTTGAGAAATGAACTAAACTTTAATACAGATATTAAATATAATGTATTTGGACCTGTGCATCCTTGGGACAGAGAAAATGATAATACTAGAGATAACTTGAGAGAGGCAATGGCACAAAATCCATACTTAAAAGTCTTAATTCAGTCAGGGTATTATGATGGCGCAACTACATATTTTCAAGCTAAATATACAATGTGGCAAGTTGATCCAAGTGGTAAAATGAATGACAGATTTACTTTCAAAGGTTATAGAAGTGGTCATATGATGTATTTAAGAGCGGAAGATTTAGAATCTTCTAATCAAGATTTAAGAAATTTCATTACTAATTCTCTAACTAATGGTAAATCAGCCAAATATTAGAAAATGATAAGATATTTTATAGCATCTATAGCTTTTATTGTATTATATAGCTGTAATAAAAGCAAAGATATTGATCATATTAGCACTAATTTTCCTGGAGAAGCTTCTGAACCAAATTTACATTTATCTAATTCAGGTAATATTTATCTAAGTTATATATCGTCAAGTCCTGATAAAAAAGAAAGCAGTCTCTTATTTAGTATGTTTGACAATTTAAATTATTCTTGGAATAAACCTAATTTAATAGTTGAATCAGATAAAATGTTTGTTAATTGGGCTGATTTTCCTGAAATAACGACTGACAATCTAAACGGAATTACTGCCCATTATCTAGAAATGAGTAGTGAAAAAAAATATTCTTATGACATTAAAGTTGTTAATTCAACCGACCAAGGATTCAACTGGAGCAATCCTATAAAACTTCATGGTGACAATACCAAAACTGAGCATGGATTTGTTTCAACAATTAATACAAAAAATGGATTCTTGTCTACATACTTAGATGGAAGACAAAATGAATTATCAAATCATGATAAATCTATTAGACCTCAAATGACTCTTAGAGGTACATCTTATAACATTGATGGAAATATATTAGAAGATCTTTTAATTGATGACAGAGTATGTGATTGTTGTCAAACTGATTTAGCAATTACAGAAAATGGAGAATCAATTGTTGTATATAGAGACAGATCTGAAGATGAAGTAAGAGATATTTATTATTCATATAAAAAGGATAATAAATGGAGTAAACCTATTAATATTTTCAATGATAATTGGGAAATACCTGGATGCCCTGTTAATGGACCTGCAATTTCTACATTTAACAATACATCTGCTGTTGTTTGGTACACCTTTTCTAATAATAACAATCAATTAAAAGTTGCATTTTCTAATGATATCTCTAATGGTTTTGATACACCTATAATAGTTAATGCTAATGATCCTATTGGAAGAGTTGATATTGAATTATTAGATGAGAATACAGCTCTTATAAGCTATATGGATAATATAGATGGAGGTATTTATATAAAACTTCAAATGATTACTAGTGATAGAAATCAGAATAAATTATTGATAATTGATGAATCTTCTGAAAATAGATCTTCTGGTTTTCCTGTAATCACATTAGATAAAGAAAAAAATAAAACAATTATCGCTTGGACCGAAAATAATGAAAAATTTAAAATAAAAACTGCACTTGTAGATAATTTGTTTTTTTATAAATAATAGAACTATTAAATAGAAAAGGTTTTCTTATTTTTGTCAAAATTTATTTCATTTAATTCTATAACATTGTAAATGAATTCACTTATCAAATCCGCTACTATAATTGATAAAAAAAGTGAATTTCATAATTCTAAAGCTGACATACTGATCGAAAACAATATTATAACTAATATTGGCAAAAAATTATCTAATCCAAAAAACTATCCAGAGCTATCATTAAACAACTTGCATGTATCAAAGGGGTGGTTTGATTATAGTGTTTGTTTTGGTGAGCCTGGATATGAAGAAAGAGAAACAATTTTAAATGGAATTAAAGTAGCTGCAAAATCTGGTTTTACATCTGTTGGATTACAGCCAAATAACTACCCTATTATTGAAAAAAACACTGAGATAGAGTATCTAAACTCTTTAACTAAGAACTCAGTTGTAAATGTCTTTCCAATTGGAGCATTGACTAAAAATTCTGCAGGAAATGAATTAACTGAAATTCTTGATATGAAAAATTCTGGAGCCATTGCTTTTAACGACTACAAAAGATCTGTCTCCAATCCAAACGTTCTTAAATTAGCATTAGAATATGCCTCATCATCTAAGACCCCTATTTTCTCTTTTCCTCAAAATGATAAAATTGCCCAAGATGGAGTAATGAATGAAGGCTTAATTAGTACAACGTTGGGATTAGGTGGTATACCATCAATGGCTGAGGAAATTAATGTTGCTAGAGATCTGTCTATCTTAGAATATACCGAAGGCTATCTACATATACCTACAATCTCATCTGCTAAGTCAGTTGAATTAATTAGAAAAGCTAAGGCTAAAAAATTAAATATATCATGTAGTGTAGCAATACATAATTTATTTTTTTTAGACGAAAAGATCCAAAATTTTAATACTAACTTTAAAGTAAAACCACCTCTTAGAACTTTAGATGACGTTAACGCGCTAATTACTGGATTAAAGGATGGAACAATAGATATGATTACCTCTGACCACAACCCATTGAATATTGAGCTTAAAAATCTTGAATTTGATAATGCAGATTATGGAACTATCGGCTTAGAATCTGCTTTTGGGGCATTAAACATGCTATTTCCAATAAAAACTACGATCAACCTTCTTACAAGAGGAAAAAAAATATTCGGCATAGATGATGATTCTATCAAAATTGGAGAAACAGCTAATTTAACTCTTTTCAATCCTGTTTCAGAATATATCTTTAGTGAAGAAAATATTTTATCAAAATCAAAAAACTCAATCTTTATAGGCTCTAAGCTAAAAGGAAAAGTGTTCGGTGTTATAAATAATGGCTTTATAGAATTAAGTTGATGAGTGACAAATTTGTTTTTGAGTTTAATTTTAGAGATTCAAATAATAGTGATGAATTATCTCCTCTAGTAATAATGCTTCATGGTTATGGCAGTAACGAGGATGACTTATTTTCTTTTGCAAATTATATCCCTGAAAATTATAAAATAATTTCATTAAGAGCTCCCTATTCTCTTCCTTATGGAGGCTATTCATGGTATGATATTAATTTTGATGATACGATGAACATAAAAATAGATGTAGAGCAAGCAAAATCCTCTATTTCTAAAATAAAAGATTTTGTAAAAAATCAATTACCACAAAAATATTCATTTGATACAGAAAAAATCTGTCTAATAGGTTTTAGTCAGGGAACAGCGGTAAGCTATGCTTTGTCATTAAACAACCCCGATTTATTTAAAAATGTTGTAGCATTAAGCGGTATGATAAGCATGAAATTAATTGATCAAAATGATAAGGATTATTCAAATCTTAATTACTTCTGTTCACATGGATTACAGGATCAAGTAATTCCAATAAATTATTCAAGAGAATCAATTGAGTGGTTAAAATCAAAGAATATAAGTCATGTCTATAAAGAATATGAGATGGCACACAATGTAAGTCAAGAAAATTTCTTTGATTTTTTAGAATGGATGAAATTTAATGTTAAATAGTGATTTCCAAACCATCATAGGCTAAAAATACATTCTCAGGTAAAATCTTCTGAACTTCATCATGAAACCCAAGCATGTGACTAATGTGAGTTAAATATGCTTTTTTAGGATTAATTACTTTAATAAATTCTAATGCTTGAGATAAATTAAAATGAGAATAGTGTTCTTCTATTCTCAGTGCATTAATAACTAAAACATCAAGATCATCTAATTTCTTAATTTCTTTTTTTTCAATAGTTTTAACATCCGTTAAATACGCAAAATTTTCAAATCTATAACCATAAACTTGTAAATCTTTATGGAATGCGTTTATAGGGATAATTTTCTTATCATTAATGCTAAAATTAGAGGAAATTACATTTTCAATCACTTTAGGTGAACCAGGATAACTATAATTCTCATCAAAAATATAGTAAAATCTCTTTTTTAGCTCATTTAAAACTCTTTTATGTGCATATATTGGTATTTTACCTTGGTTAAAGAAAAATGGCCTTATATCATCTAATCCTGCCACATGATCACTGTGTTCATGAGTATAAATAATTGCATCTATTTTACTGCAATTTGAATTTAACATCTGTATTCTAAAATCTGGTCCACAATCGACAACGTAATTATTTTTGTCCCAATTTATTAGTACTGATGATCTTAAACGTTTATCCTTTGAATTTTTACTTTTACATACAGGATGATCGCTTCCAATTATAGGGATTCCCTGTGAAGTTCCAGTTCCTAAAAATGTAATTTTCATTACAAATGAATTATAATCAAAAATAAGCTATTTTTTTTCTTTTAAACGATAGTAATTTAATAACTTTGCTTAGGCAAAAAAACATTTAATGGATGATATAGTTCATAATGGTGATCCAAAGCTTGATTCAATCCCTACAATCAAGCAAAAAGCATTAAAAATTAATCTTAACGAAAATATTTATGGCACCTTTGCTGAAATCGGTGCTGGCCAAGAAACTGTCAGACAATTCTTTAGAGTTGGCGGAGCGTCTGGGACAATTGCAAAATCTTTATCTGCCTATGATAAAGATTTTAGTGATGCTATCTATGGAGTTGAAGATGACAGTAGATATGTTACCGAAAATCGTCTTAAAAAAATGCTTGTTCAAGAAACTGATTTAATCGAAACAAGAATAGGCAAAAAAGACTCTGATAAAATGTTTTTTTGCTATGCAAATACCGTTGCCACTATAGACTTTGCTAGAAAGTTTAAAGGTCATGGCTGGGTAGGTATAAGATTTAAAATTGATCCAAATAAAGATTATAACGAAATTGTTTTACATGTTAGGTTTAAAGAAAATATTGCACGTCAACAACAAGAAACTTTAGGGATTTTAGGAACTAATTTAATTTATAGTGCATTCTACAAATATCATACTCCAAAAAAAATTATCAGATACCTATATGATAATCTAGAAAAAGATCAATTAGAAATAGATACTATAAATTTTTCTGGCCCTGTTTTTAAGAATGTAGATAATAGGCTTATGAGCCTTGAATTAGTTAAAAATGGACTAACTGAAGCTATAATGTTTGGCCCTGATGGAAATAATTTGCTCCCAGCAGCTGTACTTTACAATAAGAACATTTTAGCCTTACGAGGTAGATTTAGACCTGTAACTAAGGTCAATGAAGATATGTATATACAATCTTTAAAATTATTTAATAAGGAACAAAAAGTAGAAAAAGACAATACAGTAGTCATATTTGAAATTACGCTTGCAGATTTAGAAAATAAAGGAGAGATTGATGAGAAAGATTTTATAGACAGAGCTAAACTATTAGGTTCCTTGGGTGAGACTGTCTTAATCTCAAATTATAAGGAATATTATAGGTTAGTAGAATATCTTTCAACATATACTAATAAAAAAATTGGCCTATGCATGGGGGTTAACAATCTGATTGAAGTTTTTGATCCAAAATATTATATAAAACTTAGTGGAGGTATTTTAGAAGCCTTCGGAAAGCTATTTTTTAAGAAACTCAAGATATACCTTTACCCTGTGCTTTCTGAAGATGGAGAAATAATTACAAGCGAAAACCTTAAGGTTCATCCTAGAATAAAAGAGCTTTATAAGTTCTCTAAATTTAATGGAAGAGTTGTTGATGTAAAGGAATATTCCTCTAAATCCTTAAAAATATATTCAGAAGAGGTAATAGAAGATATTAGAACTAACAGAAATGGATGGGAAAAAATGCTTCCAAAATCTGTAGCATCAATGATTAAAAAACAAAAACTATTTGGATATAAGGGCAATTAATCTAAGATCTGACTAGTATGATCTCTAGTTTTTACTTTATTAATAATATTCGTAATAATTCCTTTTTCATCAATAATAAAAGTAGTTCTTAATATCCCCATATACTCCCTACCCATAAACTTCTTTAAGCTCCATACACCGTAAGAATTAATTATTTTTTTTTCAACATCACATAGTAATTTATAAGGAAAATTGAATTTATTTTTGAAATTACTCTGCTTATTTCTATCATCTGCACTGACCCCTAGCACGTCATATCCAGATGAAATAAATTTTTGATAATTATCACTGAGATTACATGCCTGAGCAGTACATCCTGGTGTATTTGCTTTTGGATAGAAAAAAATAACCAATTTTTTTCCTTTATAATCTGTTAGTTTAACTATATCTCCATTATTATCTACACATTCAAAATCTGGTGCATTATCTCCAATTTTTAATAATTCCATATTTATTATATTTATAATTCTTATATCTGACAAATATAATATAATGAATAAAAAAGATAAGGTAAATTTTATTATTAATACGCTTGAATCATTATACGCTAAAGTTCCTATTCCATTAAATCATAATGACTCCTATACTCTATTAATAGCAGTATTATTATCAGCTCAGTGTACTGATAAAAGAGTCAATAAAATTACTCCATATCTATTTAGAAGAGCCAATAATCCTTATGACATGATTAAATTATCAGTTAATGAAATTGAGGATATAATTAGACCTTGTGGTTTATCGCCCATGAAAAGCAAAGGAATTCATGGTTTGTCAAAAATGTTAATAGAAAAGCATAATGGGAAAGTTCCTAATAATTTTAATGACCTTGAAAACCTTCCATCGATAGGACATAAAACTGCAAGTGTTGTAATGTCTCAAGCTTTTGGAGTCCCTGCTTTTCCCGTTGACACACATATACATAGGATGATGTATCGTTGGGGTTTATCAAATGGGAAAAATGTCAATATTACTGAAAAGGATGCTAAAAGACTATTCCCTAAGAATTTATGGAATAAACTACATCTTCAAATAATTTATTACGCAAGAGAATATTCTCCTTCCAGAGGATGGAATATTGAAAAAGATATTATTACAAAAAAAATTGGTAGAAAATCCTTGCTGAAATAAATTTGTTAGATTAATTCATTATAAATTCAAAATTGTGAGAATTTAACTTTAAAATATTCAATGATTTTGAATAATTAATGAGAAAATTAACAGTTTCTTTTTTTGGGTTTAGTTCAGGTTTTTTTTGAATTAAAAAGTAGTTTTCTTCCATATGTTGTCTTTAATATGAAATAGAACGCAAATAAAAAATAATTATTGTTAGAAAATTCTTTTATTGTTAATTAGTCTGTTAATACTAGATTCTTCTTTTCAATTATATTACGGAGATTAATTAAAGCATATCTCATTCTTCCTAATGAAGTATTAATACTAACTCCTGTTTTTTCTGAAATTTCTTTGAAACTCATATCGTTATAAAACCTATATTTTAATACATTTTTTTGATCATTTGGAAGTTCTTCTATGAGTTTTTTAACATCATCAATTATTTGAGATTTAATTAAAAACTTTTCAGCATTTAGCGAAGAATCACTTAATACAGAGAATATATCAAACTCATAGGAGTTTTCAAACTTGGGTATTCTTTTGTTTTTTCTAAAGTGATCAATAACAAGATTATGGGCTATTCTCATTACCCATGAAACAAATTTACCTTGTTCATTATAATTTCCGATTTTTAATGTTCTTATAACTTTTATAAAAGTATCCTGAAATATATCCTCAGTAAGATCTCTATCCAATACTTTTGAATATATAAAGCTGTATATCCTTTGTTTATGCCTTTTAATTAAAATTTCAATTGATTGTTCATTGCCATCAATGTAACTTTGTACTAACTCAGAATCTGAAATAATTGGACTTCTCATAACATTACTTTTTAAAAATTCATCTGTATATAGAGATGATTTTTGGTTATTTCTATCTTTTTAAAGTAATGTTATTCTATACGTGAATTGTTTTTGTATTTAAATCAAATATATAATTATTAATATAATTAATCAAAATTTTATTTTTTTAACCATAATTAATTTCATCTCCTACTTTAATATTATATTTGATATTTCCTCATATATATGGTTATGAAAACAGAAGAAAACTTGGTTTTTGATAAAATTTATGTTAAAGGTGCGAAAGTTCATAACCTAAAGAATATTGACGTTGAAATCCCAAGAAAAAAATTCGTGGTTATAACAGGATTATCTGGTAGTGGAAAATCCTCATTAGCATTTGACACATTATATGCAGAAGGCCAAAGAAGATATGTTGAAAGCTTATCAAGTTATGCTAGGCAATTTTTAGATAGGATTAGTAGGCCAAAGGTTGATTTTATAAAGGGCCTCTCACCTGCAATAGCAATACAACAAAAAGTTAATAATAGCAATCCTAGATCTACTGTTGGGACTTCTACAGAGATATATGACTATTTAAAGCTGTTGTTCACACGAGTAGGTAGGACATATTCTCCGGTAACAAATAAAGAAGTAAAAAGGAATACAGTATCCGATGTGATTGATTATATAAAAACTTTTAATTCAGGTGAGAAGATTCTTGTTTTATCTGAAATATACTTCAACTCTAAAGAAGATTTATTAAAAAGTTTGGATTCTCTAATGAAACAGGGATATAATAGGGTTAAAATCAATAATAAAGTTTTAAAAATAAGCGTAGCCAAAAAAGCAAAAAAAGTTCAAATAAAAAATGCCTTTTTAGTTATTGACAGGATTATAACTTCTAACAATGATTCTTTCTATAATAGAATATCGGATTCTATAGAAACAGCTGTTTATGAGGGTCGTGGGAAATGTATTATTGAATCAATAGATGAGGTTAATTATAAGGAATTTAATACTAAGTTTGAGAGAGATGGACTTAAATTTCTTGATCCAAACATAAATTTATTTAGCTATAATAATCCATATGGTGCATGTCCAAAATGTGAAGGATATGGAGATATTATTGGAATTGATAAAGATATAGTCTTTCAAAACAAAGAACTTTCAATATATCAGGATGCAATATATCCTTGGAGAGGAAAAAAATTGAGACGATACAAAAATCTTTTAATAAGAAATTCAGATAAATTTGATTTTCCTATTCACAAACCATACTATAAATTAACTAGATCACAAAAAGAAGTCCTTTGGGAGGGAAATGAATATTTTATTGGATTAAATCAATTTTTTTTCAAACTAGAGCAAAAACTATATAAAATCCAAAATAGAGTAATGCTTTCGAGATACAGAGGAAAAACAAAATGTCATGTCTGTAATGGGAATAGACTTAGATCTGAAGCAAATTATGTCAAAATAAATAAAAAGTCTATTTCAGACCTTATTAATCTGCCAATATCAGAATTATTAGTGTTTTTTAATACGATAAAATTGACAAAAAGTGAAAAATTTATTGCAAGTAGAATATTAAAGGAAATTCAAACTAGATTAGTTTTTCTAAATGATTTAGGTCTAGGATATTTAACACTTAATAGAAAGTCAAAATCTCTTTCTGGCGGAGAAAGTCAAAGAATTAATTTAGCTACATCTCTTGGAAGTAATTTAGTTGGATCATTGTATATATTAGACGAGCCAAGTATTGGCCTTCATCCAAATGATACTAAGAAGTTAGTTGATATTTTAAAAAAACTCAGAGATTTAGGCAATACAGTTATTGTTGTCGAACATGATGAAGAAATAATAAAAGAAGCAGATCATATAATTGATATAGGGCCAATGGCTGGTTCTAACGGCGGAGAAATTGTTGCAGAGGGTAATTTCAAAGATTTTATAAAACAAGATTCATTAACTGCAAATTATATTGATAGAAGAATTAAAATTGAATTACCAAAAAAAAGAAGGATATCAAATAAAAAGATTAGCATTATTGGAGCTAAAGAAAATAACTTAAAAAATATTAATGTTGACTTTCCTTTGAATGTTATCTCAGTAATTACAGGTGTATCTGGAAGTGGCAAAAGCACATTAGTTAATAATATACTTTATCCTGCCATATCTAATTTACTTGGAGATTATACCACAAAAGCTGGAGAATTTAATAGAATTGCTGGTGATCTAAATTCTATTGAATTTGTTGAATTAGTTACTCAAAATCCAATAGGGAGATCTTCAAGATCCAATCCTATAACATATATTAAGGCATATGATGATATTAGAAAATTATATGCATCACAAAAGTATAGTGCAATAAGAGGATTTAAGCCAAAACATTTTTCTTTTAATATTGATGGTGGTAGGTGTGAAGATTGTAAAGGTGAAGGTAAAGTTATTATAGAAATGCAATTTATGGCTGATGTTCATATAAAATGTGATACCTGTAATGGAAAAAGATTTATGAAAGATGTTTTAGAAGTAAAATTCAAAGAGAAAAATATTGATGATATTCTAAACTTAACTGTTGACGAGGCAATTGATTTTTTTAGTTTAAATGATGAAATCAAAATTAAAAACAAACTTCAAACTCTTAAGGATGTAGGATTAGGATATGTAAAATTAGGACAAAGCTCTTCTACCCTATCTGGCGGTGAAGCTCAAAGAATAAAATTAGCTTCATTTTTAGGTTTAAAAAATAATAAAAAAAATGGTTTATTTATTTTTGATGAGCCTACTACTGGCCTTCATTATAATGACATTAATAAATTATTAAAATCCATAAATTCTCTAATTGAAAAAGGAAATACTGTTATAATCATTGAACATAATATAGAGCTAATTAAATGTGCTGACCATTTAATCGATCTAGGCCCCAAAGGTGGAAATAAAGGTGGAAAAATGGTAGCTATGGGCAAACCTGAAGAAATAATTCTAGAAAAAGAATCAATTACGGCAAAATATCTAAAGAAAGTTTTATTATAATCACTTTGGCATGAGATTTGCTATTATAGAAGTAGTTAGTTTAATTTATTGAGATAGTTAGTTGAATAAAGCCTTGTAAGTTTATCTTTCCTTTAATACTTACAAGGCTTTAACTATTTAATAATAATTATTTATCTAAAATAATGTCACCTAATTTTTTAGCTAGATTTTTTCTATGATATTTATCTATATTAATTGAAGATGAATATAATTGCTTCGATTCATATAGATGATAGCTATTCAATAAGTAACTTAATAAATCATCATATTGATTATATAGAAAATATTTTCCAGATTCAGTATCATTAATTATGTCCTTAACTTCTGAATCCTTAGGTCCGATAGCAATGATAGGTCTACCAGAATTAATATATTCAAATATTTTAGCTGGAATAGCATAACTAGATTCTTTATCATCAGATTCTACTAATAATAAAATTTGAGATTTTATTAGATAAGGTATTGTATGATTATATTCAATATAGTCATGATATACTGCACTATCCTCTAAATTGTTTGATTTAATCTCACTTCTAATATTATCACCCACATTTCCAATAAAATTTATTTTTAAGTTATTTCTAAAATTTTCATTAGTCATAGATAATTCCTTTAATGCCTTCCAAAGAATTTTTGGATTTCTTCCAGGGACAAGCCTGCCTATATGAGTTATTGAAAATTTTTCGTCTAATTCTAATTTTTGTTTCTTATAGTCATATCCATTAGTTATTAGTAATATCGGTGTTTTTGTAATTCCAATATATTCCTTTAAAAGTTTGTTAGAAGTAACTATAATTTTATCACATGAATTAAGAACTCTATTTTCCAATTCTAGATGCTTTTTCCTTGAACGTGAACTTAGTTTTAGTTTTTTATGATAGTTTATTTTTGTCCATGGATCTCTAAAATCAGCATGCCAGGTTATATTTAGCATTCTTTTTAGTTTTAACCCTATCAAATGTAAACTATGTGGTGGCCCAGTTGTAATTATAGTTTCTACATTATGTTTTAAAATGTATTTTGATAAAAAATTTACTGAAGGACTTATCCAAAAAATTCTAGAATCTGGAATAAAAAAATTACCTCTTAAATAAATTGAAAGTCTTTCAAAAATTGATTGATTCTTTTTCTTAGGTATACCTTTTTTTCTAATTCTACTAAACCAACTGCCAAATGGTTCAAAAATAGGCTGTTTAATTACCTCAATTTCAGGATTAACATCTTCTAATAAACTATTATCAATAGTAGGATATTTAGGATTAGATGGAGTATATATAACTGGTTTAATGTTATTTTCTAAAAGGTAATTAGAAAGTTTCAACCATCTCTGCACACCAGGACCACCAGCAGGAGGCCAATAGTAAGTAATAATAAGTACTTTTTTTTTCAATTTTTATTTTTTGAGAAAAATTTATATGACATTCCTAAAAATATTAAAACAAATATTAAAGAAGCAGACAGTGATACTATTCCTCCTTTTTTTATAACATCAGGTTCAAAAACAAATTCAATTATATTATTTCCTGATTTAACATTCATTCCTCTTAAAATATAATTAACATTAAAATGATTAGTCTTAACCCCATTTATATATGAATTCCAACCATATGGATAGAAAATTTCAGAAAAAACTATAAAGCCGTCGTTTTTGTTATTATATTCATACTTAATTCTATTTGGATTAAATTCTAAAAGCTTTACATAAGAACTATCATCAACTACATATTTATTAGATTCTAATTCTGTTGAAACAGCTTTAGATTTATTGCTCAATAAATTTAAAGCTATAATCTCCTTGTCTTTAGAATCAACATTTATAATAGAGTCAATAAACCATGCCGGTCCATTTGCAGAATCATTCACATATAACTCTGAGGTCCCGTCTTCATTATTGAATATAACATATTTAGTATTTAACATGTTTAAAGTATTCATATGGGTATTTTTTATATAAAACTCTAGGATCTCATTATAGCTGCTAAGTTTTGCTGCATGATAACCCATCACTGAATTGTGATAATATGAAGCTTTAGTAGAGTTAGTTGATAAGTCTAATACACGGAAATATGACTTATCCTTTAAAATTTCTGAATTCACTTGATCTTCACTATAAGGTCTATCAACTAAATCACCATCAACAAAATTAGTATTATTAACATATTTTCTGTTAAATGGGACTAAATCAACCAGCACTAAAACAGCTAAACCAAAAATTAATATTTCATTTTTAATTTTTTTCTTTAGATACACAAAAAGGGCTGTAAAGGTTAATAAAACAAATAGTAACACCCTAAATAATTCATTTAAATAAATTTCCATTCTATCTTGCTTAATGGCCTCTAAAACCGAGGGATTTATGTTTACATCATTAATCCCACTGAAAGACAGACTTCCTTTAAACAAAAACAATGCAAAAAATATCAAAGAAAAAATTACTAAAGTCCTGATTAAATATATTAAATTCTTGTCATTTGATTTATTAGTTATGATCTCTGATAATCCAAGAATTGCAACTAATGGAATGCATAGTTCTAAAATAACTTGAATAGAAGATACTGCCCTGAACTTATCATATAATGGGAAATAATCAATAAATAGATCTGTAAGAAAGATTAAATTTTTCCCATAAGAAAGAAGCAATGATAATACTATTGCTGATATTGCCCAATTCCTGTATTTTCCTTTGATTATAAAGAGGGAAAAAACAAATAAAAAGAACACAACAGAGCCTATATATGCAGGTGCTTCAACAAATGGTTGATTTCCCCAATAAGTAGGTGTATTTTCTACAATCTTTTTGGATTCTAATGCAGAATAACCACTCTTGCGTAAAAAACTATAAAAATTTGATTCTAAACCTACATCCTCAACACTACCTCCACCCATAATTCTAGGAATAAATAAATTTAGACTTTCAAAAATTCCATAACTCCATTGAGTAATATAAGCTTTATCTAATCCAGTACTTGCTTCCTTGAATGTACCGTCAGGATTTATAGTTAGTTCAGATGAATTTCCTCGAGTGCTCTCACTTGCATATTCACTGGTAGCCATCAAATTTGTTGCATTTAATAAAAGTGCAATAAATAAGGCTGAGAATAATATACTTAGTGATCTAAAATAATGTTTGATCTTATCTTTTTTCCAAAAATCAATCAAAGTGTAAAATCCAATTAGCAACACTATAAACATCAAATAATATGTCATTTGAAAGTGATTAGCACAAAACTGCAATCCAAGGGCTAATGTTGATAGTAAAAATCCTTTTGAATATTTTCCGTTAAAAACCATTAAAACACCTGCAATAACTAACGGCATATATGCGATAGCATGTGCCTTAGCATTATGTCCTGCTCCAATAATTATTATTAAATAAGTAGAAAAGCCAAAGGCAAGAGCGCCTAAAACAGCTAATCTATATTCTACTTTTAGGCTAAGCATTAGTATATAAAACCCTAAAAAATATAAAAACAAATAATCTGCAGGTCTAGGTAAAAATCTTAATAATAAATCTAATTTTTTTATATAATTGTGAGGATATTTTGCACCAAGCTGATAGGTAGGCATACCTGAAAAAGCCCCATTGGTCCAATACGTCTCAGAATCATTTTTCTCTCTAAAATCATTCTGTTGTTTAGCCATTCCAGAATATTGGACAATATCATTTTGCAAGATTTTTTTTCCTTGTAAAACTGGATAGAAATACAATAGGGATATAAAACAAAATAGAATTAATACGCAAAAATGTTTGAAATAATTTTTTATGAAATTCTTTAGAATCATAACTAATGTAAAGGTTTAATCAATTTCTTCATAATCTATATAATCACCGGTATTATTCTTTTTTGATTTTTCTTTAGGCATTTTATCAATTGTTACCTCTCCCTCTTTTTCTTTTTTAGTATTATTTGTAGTATGCTGGTAAGTATTATTTTTAAACTTATTAATGATATAACCTAAATATATTCTTGATAAAAACTTAAAAACATAGTAAGCAACTAGTAAACTTAATATAAATTTTAATATGCCCAATTTAAATGATTTTTACATTGAAAAGCAAAAATACAATTCTTTGAATTTAAAAGAGTTAATATAATATTAAAATATAAATATTTTATCTTTGTAAAACATCCGCATTAACATGAAAAAACACTTACTTATATTAATAACTTTTATATTTTTTATTAGCAATAAAATTTCTGCACAATACACTGAAATTATTAATTCTAATAGGCCTGGAGATTCTCAAAGTGCTTTTTCAGTTGGGGCAAATGTAATTCAAATAGAAACTGGAGCATTTTTATTAAATGAAAAGCATGAGCTATTAGATAATAAAGTTAAAGGAATGGGATTAAACCTTATGCTTAGATATGGTCTTATTCTTGAAGAGTTAGAGATACAAGTCAGTGGTGT
>CAZXST010000001.1:25286-28191 GCA_964643205.1 uncultured Flavobacteriaceae bacterium
TTATGCTTAGATATGGTCTTATTCTTGAAGAGTTAGAGATACAAGTCAGTGGTGTATATCAAAATGATAAATTCACTGATATGAGATCAAATATAGATACTGAATACAATAGAAGTAATTTTAAAAAATTTAAAATTGGAGCTAAATATTTAGTGTATGATCCGTATAAAAATAGAGATGATAGACCTAATTTATATAGTTATTGGGCAAATAATAAATTTAAATGGAACTCACTTATTCCAGCAGTTTCAGTATACGCAGGAATAAATATTGATGGAAAAAATAATCCTTACACTGCTCCTGGGATAAAGGGTGTTAGCCCTACATTTTCAATAGCTACTCAAAATAATTTCAGTAATAATTTTGTACTTATAACTAATTTAATACTTGAGAGGATTGGAACAGACCAAAATGACTTTGAATATATAACAACCCTTACCTATGCTATTAATAGTCAGTGGGTTAGTTTCATTGAAGCTCATGGAATAAATAGTGATTTTTATGCTGAAAACATGTTAAAATTTGGTGCTGCATATCTTAGTAATGAAAACTTACAACTTGATGCATCATTAATAATTAATTTCAAAGACACACCAAAAATATTTTACATTAATTTTGGAGGCAGCTATAGATTTGATTTACACAAAGACAGTGAATGATACAAATTGAAGAAGTAAAAAACAGTTCCGATTTAAAGAAATTTGTAGAATTCCCCTTTAAATTATATAAAGAATCAGAATATTGGGTTCCTCCTATTATAAGTGAAGAATTAAATATTTTTAATTCTAATGTTAATCCTACACTAAAGAATGCTAATGTTTCACTGTATATAGCTATAATTGATAATGAAATCGTTGGTAGAATCGCAGCTATTATTAATTCCATAGAAGTAAATGAGCAAAAAGTAAAAAAAATTAGATTTGGTTGGTTTGATGTAATAGATGATTTAAATGTTACTAGGAAATTGATTGATAAAGTAATTGAAATTGGAAAGGCCAATGATCTTGAATATATGGAGGGTCCAATGGGCTTTTCAAATTTAGATAAAGTTGGAGTTCTGACATATGGATTTGATAAAATTGGAACTATGATTACGTGGTATAATCATCCTTACTACTCATCTCATTTTAAAAAACTCAATTTTAAGGTAGAAAAACAGTATTTAGAAAAAACATTTTCCTTTAAAAACATTGATATAGACTATTATTTTAGAATGAGTAAAATAATTCAAAAGAGATATGATTTTAAGGCTGTTAATTTCAATAAAACAGAAGATGTTTTAAATAATGTAAATAAAATGTTTGATTTGTTTAATAAAAGTTATTCAAAATTGTCATCATTTGTTGAGATAAATGATATTCAAAAAGAATACATAAAGAATAAATTCTTAAGATTTATAAATCCAAAGTTTATAACATTCGTTTTTGACAAAAACAATAATATTATAGGTTTTGCTATAATAATGCCTTCTTATGCTAAAGCACTACAAAAAATGAAAGGGAAATTGTTTCCTTTTGGATTTTTTCATTTAATTAATGCTAAAAAAAATGTAAAAAATGTAACCCTATATCTAATTGGAATAGATCCTAGCCATCAAAATAAGGGGGTGACAGCTATTCTTTTTAATTCTCTAATACAAAACTTAAAAGGAAAAGGAATTGAAGATTGTTATAGAACACCAGAATTAATAGAAAATGATGCAATAGATAAAATATGGAAAAATTTTAATCCAGTGCTAAGAAAAAAAAGGTGCACCTATAGAAAAAAACTTTAATAAGTATTATACCTGAAAATCTTTAGACAACTTCTTATATAGTCCTGACTCAAGTCTATCTCTTATTGTAGAAAATGCCTGTAATGTCTCTTGAATATCTTTTGAGTTATGAGATGCTGTTGGAATTAATCTTAATAGGATTAGTCCTTTAGGTATAACTGGATATACAACGATTGAACAAAAGATTAAATGGTTTTCTCTTAAATCTTTAACCAAAGCAAATGCCTCCGGAACAGTTCCTTTTAAATAAACAGGAGTAACACAGCTCTGTGTAGAACCAATATCAAATCCTCTTTCTTTTAATCCAGTTTGAAGCTTATTTACATTTTTCCATAACTTAACTTTAAGTTCAGGGATAGATCTTAATATTTCTAATCTTTTTAATAAACCAACCACTAATTGCATTTGGAGAGATTTAGCAAATACCTGTGATCTCATATTATATTTTAAGTAATCTATAACTTCTTTATCGGATGAGATAAATGCCCCTGTACTAGCTAACGACTTAGCAAAAGTTGCAAAATATACATCTATTTTATCTTGAATGCCCTGTTCTTCGCCTGTACCAGCTCCAGTTGATCCCAGAGTTCCAAAACCATGTGCATCATCAACTAATAATCTAAAGTTGTACTTTTCTTTTAAATCTGTGATTTCTTTTAGCTTTCCTTGTTCACCTCTCATTCCAAACACTCCTTCTGAAATAACAAGAATACCCCCGCCAGTACCTAAAGTAATTTTTTTAGCTCTTTCAAGATTTTTTTCTAAACTAGAGATATCATTGTGTTTATATGTAAATCTCTTCCCAAGATGTAATCTTACACCATCTACTATACAGGCATGAGCATCCATATCATAAACAACAACATCATTTTTGCCTAATAATGAATCTATTGTTGAGAGAATACCTTGATATCCAAAATTTAGTAGATATGCAGCTTCCTTACTAGAAAATTCTGCAAGTTCTTTCTCTAATTTCTCATGTAATAAAGTATGGCCTGACATTAATCTTGCACCCATTGGATAAGCTGATCCATATTTTTTTGCAGCTTCTGCATCAGTTTTTCTTACATCTGGGTGATTAGCTAAACCTAAATAATCATTGACACTCCAAGTTATTACATCCTTACCTTG
>CAZXST010000001.1:28291-49563 GCA_964643205.1 uncultured Flavobacteriaceae bacterium
TCATCTTTTTTAAATTCTCCTTCTCTATTCAATTGTTTTATTGCTTGAAATGCTGCTCCACTTGTATATCCTACAAAAATTCCTTCAGTCTTTACTATTTCACGAGCTGAATGAGCACTATCCTCGTCATTTACCTTTATATATTTATCTATAATTTTAAAATCCGTTACTGATGGAATTATATTTTTTCCCAACCCTGTAATTCTATATGGAAAAATTTCTTCTTCATCAAACTCTCCTGTTTCATGATACTTTTTTAGAACTGATCCATAAGCATCAACTCCAATTATTTTGATTTTTGAATTTTTTTCTTTCAAATATCTTGCAATTCCTGATATTGTTCCTCCTGTACCGCTACATGCAATTAGGTGTGTTATTTTTCCATTGCTTTGCTTCCAAATCTCTGGACCTGTAGTTTTATAATGCGCTTCAGAGTTTAAATTATTAAAATATTGGTTTATATATACAGAATCTTTAATTTCCTCATGTAATCTTTTAGCAACCTGATAATATGATCTTGGATCATCAGCAGCAACATTAGCAGGACAAATAAACACCTTTGCACCCATAGCTTTTAGCATATCTATTTTATCTTGGGTTGATTTTGAAGTAACGGCTAATATACATTCATATCCTTTGATTATTGAAACCATAGCAATACTGAAGCCTGTATTTCCAGAAGTTGTTTCAATGATAGTATTTCCAGGTTTTAATATGCCTTTTCTTTCAGCTTCTTCAATTATATATAATGCTATTCTATCTTTAGTTGAGTGGCCAGGGTTAAATCCTTCTATTTTTGCAAAATATTCTCCCTTTAATTCAGCTGCTATCTTATTTAATTTAATCATAGGAGTTTCACCTATGAGATCTAATATATTATTTGCAATTTTTTTGCTTTTCCCCATTATAGAAACAATTAAAAATATCTAATTTCTAATGCATTGCAAAATTAAGTGTTTTTTTCTAAAAACACTTAATTTAATCTAACTCAAAAA
Organism: uncultured Flavobacteriaceae bacterium; assembly: GCA_964643205.1. Taxonomy (GTDB): domain Bacteria; phylum Bacteroidota; class Bacteroidia; order Flavobacteriales; family Flavobacteriaceae. The sequence continues at coordinate 29,287 of CAZXST010000001.1, forward strand.
GAAAATTGATTAAATTTTAAATGTTTCTAGAGAATCTAATAAATACATATGTTTCTCCTTAGTATAGTTAATATGTGTTACAACTCTAATTTTGTTTGTACCCATAGAATGCCAATCAAATAAAATATTTGATTTATTAAAAGCATTAATAATTGTCTCTTTATTAATGGTTCTATCAATTTCAAATACAATAATATTTGTTTCTATTTCCTGAACTTTTTTAACAAAAGACATATTAATTAGCTTCTCTCCTATTTCTTTAGCTCTTAAATGATCATCTGCAAGCCTTTTAGTATTGTTATCTAATGCAAAAATACCTGCAGCTGCGAGATAACCAGATTGTCTCATGGCTCCCCCTAAAATTTTCCTTATTCTAATAGACTTTTTCATTAGTTCCTTTTTGCCAAGCAGAACTGAACCTATTGGACATCCAAGCCCTTTACTTAAGCAAACAGAGACTGTGTCAAAAATATCTCCATATTCTAAAGGACTTTCTTCTTTTTTAACTAAAGCATTCCAAATTCTGGCTCCATCAAGATGCAGCCCTAAATGATTTTCCTTACATATTTTCTTTATATTTTTTATCTCTTCTATATCCCAACAAGCACCACCCCCTTTGTTTGTTGTATTCTCTATAACAACTAATGAAGACAATGGACTGTGATAAAATTCTTTAGGATTAATTGACTCCAGAACTTGATTGCTATTAAACATACCTCTTTCACCATTAATTAATTTAAAAGAAACTCCACTAGTGAATGCTCCTGCTCCAGCTTCATAATTGTAGACATGAGAGTATTTATCACATATTACTTGATCACCTGGATTGGTATGTAATTTAATAGCAGTTTGATTTGCCATTGTACCTGATGGAAAAAACATTGCCATATCCATTCCAAACATAGCTGCTAGTTTTTTTTCTAATTGTCTTACAGAAGGATCTTCACCATATACATCATCTCCAACCTTGGCAGAAAGCATTGCTTTAAGCATTTCTTTCGATGGAATTGTAATAGTATCGCTTCTTAAATCTATATGCATAAAACTAATTTATATAACTACATTCACTAGAACCAATTGGTGATCCATCTGGAATTTTTAATGATTTAGACATTTTATACTTTTCAGGATTTGATTTAAAATTCTTAATTAATCCCTTATAATATGAGCTATAGGTAAAGTCCTTATAAGCTTTTGATAATAACAGTTTTTCTATATTTCCTATAGCCTTATTTGCTGCATCTTTCACCTGAAAAAGACAATCATTTGAAACTACTAAATTCATTAAATGTTCTAAAGCTTTATGATTTATTGTTTGTTGAATTTCATTTATATAAAAATCCTCATTATTAACCTTAAATGTATAAGAGATCAGTTTGTCAAATACTTCTGATATACCAAGCGATGAACTATTTAATGATTTTTGAAGAATTAATCTATTCATTCTCTCCGGATGTAAAAGCAAAGAAAATGTCATATCACTAGCAGTGGAAGCAATGCTTATAGGGTCAAAGCCTACTCCCATCATAGACTTAAATGATTCTCTTGATCTAGGATAGCCAAATGCTCTTGGAGGAAAAAGACTAATTTTGTTTTTAGGAATTGATAGAAAGTCAGCATTTACAGTTTTTAAAACAGAATTTAAAGCGTTTTTTTGTTGTAAGTAATTAATCTCTTTAACAGTGATTTGACTATCTCCTCTTGTTGCGTAATTATATTCTAAACCTCCAATAAGTTTAACTGCTGCTTCAGTTTGATATCTATGAAGGAAATATAGTGGAACAAAAACATCTTCTAGAACAGAAAAAGGTTGATTTTTTTGAATATTGTATTCTGAAAAATTTGCAATAGCCTTATTCCTTACTTTGATTATATCCTCTAAACCAATAGAAGCACTTTCACCGTTATCCCACAAATGTCCTAGAGAATGTGCTCCACCAATTGATCTTGCATCGCTATCACTTATAAATCTTAGGCCACTAGTATATGCATCATCCAGTATTTTATTTAATGACTGATTTTCATCAATACTTTCGTTGAAATCTGAATAGCTATAAGCTACTGTAATCTTATCCCATTCTCCAATACCTTCATCATATGCATTATCAAGATTTATGTTGTTGTTGTCAATAGAAATAAGTGGATGAGGATAATCCATAACAGACGCCCTATCTTTTGTACTAGCTGCAAAATTATGAACAAATCCAAGGGTATGACCTACTTCATGAGCACTTAGCTGTCTAATTCTAGCTAGCGCCATTTCTAACATAGGATTATGATCATCTCCTTCTAAATATGGTTTATTTAATAATGCTTGAGCTATTAAAAAATCTTGCCTTATTCTTAAGCTACCAAGACTTACATGTCCTTTAATAATTTCTCCCGTTCTTGGATCAACAACACTTGAGCCATAGCTCCATCCTCTAGTGGATCTATGAACCCACTGAATCACATTGTATCTACAATCCATTGGATCAGCATCTTTAGGTAAAATTTTAACTTGAAATGCATTTTTAAAACCAATAGCCTCATAAGCTTGATTCCACCATGAAGCCCCTTCTAATAAAGCAGATTTTATAGGCTCTGGTGTTCCAGGATCTAAATAATATACAATAGGTTCCTTAGCTTCACTGTAATTTGAATTAACATCTTTTTTCTCTAATCTATGTCTTGTTATATATCTTTTAACAATGGGCTGGTAAACTGGAGTAGCATAATCCATAAATGAGATAGAAATGGCGCCACTTCTAACATCAAACTCTCTAGGATTGTAGTTGCTATCAGGTAATTTTATAAAAGAATGATGCTGAATAACAGAAATCCGATCTGGATCAGGAGAGACACTTGAAACTAGTCTTCCTTTCGCTTCCCCAGAAAATGTTAATAAAGCTTCAAATTCTACATTTTCTGGAAAGGCTTTTGTTCTTTCTAATTCTATTGCACTTTTACTCTTGTCTACCTTATATGACCCTTGTTTAGAATTTTTAAGTCTTTTTGCAACACCATGTCTGTCTTCCATAAGAAATGGAGTAAAATCTACTATATACTTATTATCCTTTTGTTCAGTTATTTTGAATCCATAAATAACTGACTTTGCAAAGGCTTGTTCTACACTTCTTTTTTCTAGTTCATTTTCTGAAACAGCTCTATAACGCAGGTTTGGCTGAATAAGAAGAATTTTATCACCATATTTAGAGAATTTTACTAATCTCTCATTTCCCAATTGTCCTCTATCTAATCCTATGTCATTTGAGCCTATTCCAGATGAAAGTGAACTAATGTAGAGAAATTCTTTATCTAGGTTACTTATTTCTAGATAAATCTTATCAGATGAATTATCATAATAGAAGTTAAAAAATCCATTATAAGCCTTAAAATTTTCAGTAATAGATTGAGAGTGACTAATACTAAAGCATAAGATGAAGAGCGTTTTGAATAGTAATTTCATAAGTATATTAATTTAGTTAAATCTACATAAAATATATTTTTTAAAAAAAAACAATCTAACTAATTAATATGCATTAAATTTGCAATAAACATATCTTATATGATTACTTCTGAACAATTAAAAGAACTTAAGGAGCGCCTGGATGCGTTAAGGAGGTATCTTTGACATTGATGCTAAGATCTCTCAATTAAAATTAGAAGAAGAAAAAACTCACCATCCCGAATTTTGGAATGATTCAAAATCAGCTGAAAAGGATCTAAAAAAAATTAAGCTTATAAAAAAATGGATTACTGATTTCAATAAGGCTGAAAACAACGTTAATGACTTAGAAGTTTTATTTGAATTTTATAAATCTGGTGAACCTACGGAAACTGAGATAGACCAGTTATATTCTGCATCAAAGGAGTTAATCGAAGAATTAGAATTCAAAAATATGCTGTCAGATAAAACAGACAGCATGAATGCTGTTTTACAGATTACAGCTGGTGCAGGAGGAACTGAAAGTTGTGATTGGGCTCAAATGTTAATGAGAATGTATTCGATGTACTGTGAGAAAAATAATTATTCAATAACTCAGTTAAATATCCAAGATGGAGACTCAGCTGGAGTAAAAACAGTAACTCTTCAGATCGAAGGAGATTTCGCTTTTGGATGGCTCAAAGGAGAAAATGGTGTACACAGATTAGTTAGAATATCACCTTTTGATTCAAATGCAAAAAGACATACTAGTTTTGCTTCAGTATATGTTTATCCATTAATTGATGATTCTATTAACATTGAAATCAATTCATCTGATATTCAGATTACTACATCAAGATCTAGTGGAGCTGGCGGTCAAAGCGTAAATAAAATAGAGACAAAAGTTCAATTAGTACATAAACCAACAGGAATTCAAATTTCATGTTCAGAGACTAGATCACAACTTGACAATAGGAATAGAGCAATACAAATGCTTAAGTCACAGCTATACGAAATTGAATTGAAAAAAAAGAACCAAAAGCGCTCTGATATAGAATCAGAAAAAATGAAAATTGAATGGGGAAGTCAAATAAGAAACTATGTTATGCACCCATATAAACTTGTAAAAGATGTTAGGACTGCGCATGAAACTGGAAATATTGATAATGTGTTAAATGGAGATTTAGGTCCTTTTCTGAAATCTTACTTAATGCAGAAAAATAAAAAATAAGAATCTATGATAAAAATTTACCACAATTCAAGATGTAGGAAATCTAGGGAAGCATTAGAAATCTTAAAAACTAATAATATTGAATTTGAAATTATTGAATATTTAAAAGATAATCTAACAAAAAGTCAACTGCAGGACTTAATTAACAAATTAGGTATTAATCCTATAGAATTAGTTAGAAAAAATGAACAAATATGGAAGGAAAATTTTAAAAACAAAGAATTTACTAGCGATGAGATAATTAAAATTCTATCAGATAATCCTAAATTAATTGAACGACCTATTGTTGAATTAAATGACAAGGCAATTATTGGAAGACCTCCTGAAAATGTTATTAACTTATTACAATAATATAGTTTAACATAATTTTTTGCTTTTATTAACAAAGAAAATTTAAAAATAGAATTATCTTCGTGATGTCTTAAATTAGACTATTGATGAAAAAACATATTTTTAGCATTTTTATTTTTTTGTTTTTTATTTCATTTACCTATTCACAAAACTCATATAAGGGGGCTGAATTTACAAATCAATTTAATCTGTTTGGAAAGATAATTGATGCAGAAGGTGGCGAACCTTTAGAATATGCAACTATAACTGTTTTAAGCGCCGTGGATAACAAGGTTATTACGGGTGGAATAACAGATAAAAATGGAGTTTTTAATATCCCAACATCAAAAGGTGATTATAATATTCTTATTGAATATATTTCTTTTAAAAATTACAGCGTTGACAACCTAAATGTAAATGAAAATAAAGACCTAGGAGTTATTTCATTAATTATTGATATTGAGGCTTTAGATGCTGTAGAAATTATTGCTGAAGAAACTACAGTAGAAATTAAACTAGATAAAAAAATATATACTGTAGGTAAAGATTTAACTGTAAGAGGAGGAAATGCAGGAGATGTTTTAGATAATATTCCGTCTGTTTCAGTTGATATAGAGGGTAATATTTTATTAAGAGGTAATGATGCTGCTAGAATTTTAATTAATGGCAAACCTTCTAGCCTAGTTGGTATAGACTCAAAATTCCTTCAACAACTCCCATCTGATGCAATTGAAAAGGTAGAGGTGATAACATCTCCTTCTGCAAGATATGAGGCTCAAGGAAGTGGCGGTATTATTAATATAATTCTTAGAAAAACTAAAAAATTAGGACTAAATGGTTCTTTAAGCTCAAATATTGGATATCCCAAAAGTACAGGCATATCATCAAATCTAAACTATAGACAAGGCAAAATTAATTTCTTCAATTCATCAGGTTTTAATGATAGAGTTAGACCTGGGACTGGATATAACCATTCAGAATATTATAATGGTGATCAACCCAGCACTTTCTTTGAAGAAAACAGAGAAACAGAAAGAGATAGAAACAGTTTCTTTACTAATAATGGAATAGAATGGTATATAGATGATAAAACATCCATTGTTGGAGCTTTTTTCTATAATCAAGCTAAATCTAATGACTTGACAATTAATAATATAGATGAAATAGATGAAAATGGTAATATTTTAAATCAAACTGTTCATGATGAAAATGAAAAAGACATTGATTTTAATAGGGAGTATAACTTAAATTTTGAAAGAAAATTTAATGACTCAGGACATAAACTAACCCTTGACTTTCAGTATGACAACTCTAAAGAATGGGAAGATGCATTAATTTCAGAAAACAATATTCTTAACGAGGTAGTTGCAAGTGATGCTTCAAATGAATCTTATCTAATTAAAGGAGATTATGTTAACCCTATTGGAGAAAACAAACAATTTGAAGCGGGCTTTAGAATAAGTCAAGATGATGATATAACAGATTATAGAGTTTTTGACAATGAAAACAATGTACTAACTGAAGATCTAAATCAGAGCAATCTTTTTCAATATAAAGAGCAGATAAATGCATTATATACTCAATATGGTGTAAAAGTTGAAGATAAATACTCCTTTTTAGTAGGGTTAAGACTTGAAAATACAGTTAAAGACATCAATCAACTAACTATCCAAGATTTTACTAATAAAAATGAAACAGGACTATTTCCAACATTTAATTTTGGTTTAGAAATTTCTGAAAATGAAACATTGACTTTTGGGTATAACAGAAGGATTAGAAGGCCGTGGTCTAGATCTATTAACCCCTTCCCTACTAAAACTAGTCCAATAAGTATTTATAGAGGAAATCCAGACTTAGATCCAACATATTCAAATAACATTGATTTTGGCTATTTAAAAAAATTCAAATCTTCTTTTACAATAAACACATCTGCTTATTATCAAAAAGCAACAAATACTCTTAATTATATAGTTGAAGAAACAGGGGAAACTGCTGAAATAAACGGAGTTGAAGTACCAATTACAGAGAGATATCCTATAAATCTATCAACAAATACTAGATTCGGTTTTGAGTTAAACTTATCTTATAGGAAAGGAAAAAATTGGAATATATCCTCAAATTTTAATATTTATAGCAATAAAGTTGAAGGAAGCTATAATGATGTTGTTTATGATAATGAAAATGTAAGTTGGAGTTTTAGATTAAATAATAAATTAACTCTTCCAGGTAAAATTGAATGGCAAACAAGAATGAATGTTAGAGGTCCTTCAGAAACTGCAATTAGCAAAAGTGAAGGAGATTTTTCAATTGACTTAGCATTCAGCAAAGAATTATTTAAAGAAAAAGCTTCATTAACTCTGAATATTAGAGACCTACTTGATCAAAGAGGTTGGAGGTCTAAAACGTTTAATGAAACTTTCTATAACAGTTCTGAGTTTAGATGGTCTAAAAGATCTTTTAATTTAAACTTTACTTACAGATTTAACCAAAAGAAAAATCAGTACAGAAGACAGCAACAGCAAAGTTATGATGATGAATCCTTTCAATTTTAAAAAGCAGTTACTTTTTAGCTTTCCTTTCTTCTAAAAGCTCATTAATTCTTTCAATTAAAGCTCCAACAACCCAATAAGGAATTACAACAAGCATCATAAGAAACATTAACCAAAAACCCATGGTTACAATTGTCATAAATGCTAAAAATCCTAAGTATTGGTCAAATTCAAACATATCTTGATAAAAAATGTTGATGCAAAGATATAATATTACCAATTTATATTAGTATATATTCAAAATTAATTTTTCAACAAAATACTTTATAGAATTAACAAAATAATAGAGTAAATCAACTAAAATGCGTAAATTTGCATATATATATAATCAATCATGGATTATAGGATAGAAAAAGATACCATTGGTGAGGTTAAAGTACCTTCTAACAGATTATGGGGGGCTCAAACAGAACGATCTAAAAATAACTTCAAAATTGGACCAAGTGGATCGATGCCAATGGAATTAATATATGCTTTTGCTATACTAAAAAAAGCTGCTGCAATAACTAACCAAGAAAAAGGAATACTTGATAAGAAAAAATCAGATGTTATTTCTAATGTATGTGATGAAATACTTGAAGGAAAATTGGATAATGAATTTCCTCTTGTTATTTGGCAAACAGGCTCAGGAACACAGACAAATATGAATGTAAATGAGGTGATTTCTAACAGAGCTCATCAGATATTAGGAAATAAGCTCGGTAAGGGTGAAAAACTTGTCTCTCCTAATGATGATGTTAATAAGTCACAATCATCTAATGACACCTTCCCTACAGCCATGCATATAGCTGCATATAAGTTAATTGTAGAGAATACCATTCCTGCACTAGAAGATTTAAGGTCTTCTATAAACTCAAAAGTAAAAGAGTTTGCATCAATTGTAAAGATTGGTAGAACGCATCTGATGGATGCTACTCCTATTACATTGGGTCAAGAGTTCTCTGCTTATGAGTCTCAATTAGATCATGGTATTATTAATCTTAGAAATTCACTAGGTCATCTATCAGAAATTGCATTAGGTGGAACCGCTGTAGGAACTGGAATAAATACTCCTGAAGGATATGCTAAAAGAGTAGCGGAAGTAATTAAAGATCTTACTAAATTACCTTTTAAATCTGCTGATAATAAGTTTGAAGCATTATCTGCACATGATGCTATTGTTGAAACCCATAGTGCACTTAAAGGATTAGCTGTTTCATTAAATAAAATTGCTAATGATATTAGAATGCTTGCTTCAGGCCCAAGAAGTGGAATTGGTGAGATAAGTCTACCAGTTAATGAGCCAGGGAGCTCAATAATGCCTGGAAAAGTAAATCCAACCCAATGTGAAGCAATGACAATGGTTTGCGCTCAAATAATTGGAAATGATACAGCAATAACCTTTGGAGGAACTCAAGGACATTATCAATTAAATGTCTTTAAACCTATGATTGCTGCTAATATTCTTGAATCTGCAAGACTATTAGCTGATGCGTGTAATAGTTTTAACACTAATTGTGTTTCTGGTATTACTGCAAATAAAAATGTAATAAAAGCTAAGCTTGACAACTCTTTAATGCTTGTAACAGCATTAAACACAAAGATTGGATACTACAAAGCTGCTGAGATTGCAAATACAGCATTTAAAAATGGGACTTCTCTTAAAGATGAAGCAATTAAGCTTGGTTATCTGACTGCTGAAGAATATGATTCCTGGGTTAAACCAGAAGACATGGTTTAACTATCTATATGTCCTTACTAATAAAAAACATAAAAAAATTAATTCAGTGTAGAACTGAAAAAACATCTTTTGTCTCAGGAAAAGACATGTCTTTTGTACCATCAATTGATGATGCATATTTATTTGTTAAAGATGGTGAAATTAAGGATTTTGGAAAAATGCAAGAGCTTAAAATGATCAATACAGATCAAGTTATAGATGCTAAAGATAGAATGGTGCTTCCGTCATGGTGCGATTCGCATACTCATATTGTTTTTTCAGGTAATCGTTCAAAAGAATTTATTGATAGAATAAAAGGTCTTAGTTATGAAGAAATAGCTGCTAGAGGTGGTGGAATATTAAATTCTGCAAAGTTGTTACAAAACACTTCTAAAGAAGATTTATACAATCAGTCTAAAATGAGGATTAATTCTGTAATTAGGCAAGGTACTGGTGCTATTGAAATAAAATCTGGCTATGGCCTTTCTTTTGAGTCAGAATTAAAAATGCTTCAAGTAATTAAACAGATCAAAGAAAACTCTAAAATGCAAGTTAAATCCACTTTCTTAGGCGCTCATGCCTATCCTAATGAATTTAAAGAAAACAAAGATGGATATGTTGACTTAGTTTTAAATAAGATGCTGCCAGCCTTTAAAAAGGATAATTTAATAGATTTTATTGATGTTTTCTGTGAAAAAGGATATTTTTCTCCAAAGGATACTGAAAGAATAATTAAAGAGGGTTTAAAATATAATATTAGATCCAAAATACATGTAAATCAATTTAATATTCTTGGAGGTATAAAAATAGCTGTAGAAAACAATGCATTATCTGTAGATCATCTAGAGGTTCTTCAAGACGATGATATTAAAATATTATCAAAAGGGTCAACTATACCAGTAGTATTACCTACATGTTCTTATTTTCTAGGAATTGACTATGCTCCTGCTAGAAAACTAATAGATGCTGGTTTACCTCTTGCTATTGCAAGTGACTTTAATCCTGGATCCTCACCAAGTGGAAATATGAATTTTGTGATTTCTACAGCCTGCACTAAAATGAAACTTACAACAGAAGAAGCTATTAATGCTGCTACAATCAATGGTGCCTATGCAATGGGTCTTGAAGATAAAGTTGGTAGTATTTCCAAAGATAAAATAGCAAATCTGATAATTACAAACAAAATAAATTCGATTGATGAAATTCCATATAACTTTGGAGGAAATCAAATACACAAAGTAATTCTAGAAGGAAAAATAATTTCTTAAATCTTCTTATAACTTGTCTTCTACTATTTTTAAAATTTTATGTTCTAAAACATCTGTTTTATCAATTATATTGTTAGCAGATTTAAGTATTTTTTGAACATATTTCTTATCATCCAGATCTTTACAATTTATCTTAACATTTAAAAATGCACCCATTATTGCTGCACGTGCACAATGCATAGCAACTCCAGCATCGCTAATTGAATTAGGGTTGCCTTCTTCTGCCATCTTCATTATGATTTCAATTGAGTGAAAAGATGTTTTCATTATTTCAAATGGAACATTAATTGCATTTTTAGTAGCTTTTTGAATTTCCATATTCCTAATAGCTAATTGTTTATCGTTTTCCTTAGGTAAAGAAAATGCTTTCATTATTTCATTAAATGCATGGGTGTCTCTGTCTACTAACTCTAATAATTGATTTTGGCAGTTAATTCCTTTTTCACCCCATTTAGAAAAGAATTCCCATCTGTCATCCCATCCTCTTTTATGTGCAGATAAATTTGCTACCATTGTTGCTAATGCAGCACCAAGTACGCCACAATATGCAGCAATGGATCCACCACCAGGAGCTGGAGATTCACTAGAAGTCTCATTAGCAAAATCTTGGATTGTCATTTTTGCTAAAGGATTATCATTACTTCTTGGAGTTTCATTAACAGAATTATTTATTGTAATATTTTCTAAAGGATTATCATTATTTTGAATTAAATATTCTATAATTCTATCGCTTGGACTAAATTCTGATAATTCATCAAGGCCTAAGGACTTAATGGCAATATGTATAATATCTTTTTCAGGAATAGCTAAGGATCTTTTTTGTTTAATTAGAAAGTACTTTCCTGCATCAATTAAAACTTTTTTTGGCACTAGACCAATGAGCTCTGAACCTGTTACTCGAAGTCCTCTAATTTGAGCTCTCTCACATGTTTTATCGAAAACTTCATGCAGTGGAGTTGTATTTATATTAGTCAAATTATAGGATATTTGTGCAATTCCATATTCTTCAATATACCAGCCTATACCTTTAAGGTTTTTAAAATACCCTGGTTCACGAATGACATTTCCTTTTTTATCTTTTAAAATTTTTCCATTTAATCTACCCCCTTCTCTTTTAATTCTCCCAGCTTCTCTTAAATCAAAAGCAATTGAATTAGCTCTTCTAGTAGATGTTGTATTAATATTTACGTTATATGCAATTAAGAAATCTCTAGCAGCAATAGCAGTAGCTCCAGATTTTTCTACAGAAGAGTTAAAATCACTAGGGCCATAATCAGGCTTCCAATTTTTAGAAGACATCTTTTTTTGTAACCCTTCATATTCTCCAGATCTGCAAGCTGCAAGATTAATACGTTCGTTTTTCTTTGCAGCACTTTCATAGCAGTATACTGGAATTCCAAGTTCTTTTCCTACTCTTTCACTTAATCTATGCGCATATACTACTGTTTCCTCCATTGTTATGTTAGAAATAGGGACTAATGGACAAACATCAACGGCACCCATTCTTGGATGTTCCCCTTTATGACTACTCATATCAATAAGCTCTTTTGACTTACTAATTAATTGAAATGCAGCCTCTAATACTGACTCTGGCTCCCCAATAAAAGTGATAACTGTTCTATTTGTTGCTTTCCCAGGATCTACATTTAATAACCTTACCCCATCACATTTTTGTATAACCTCTGTAATTGAGTTTATTATATTCACATTTCTTCCTTCAGAAATATTCGGAACACATTCTATTAATTTATTCATTATAGATTGGTATTTTTAACGCAATAAATATATTAATATTAATTTTAATATCTATTTGTAAATATGTTGGTTAAAATCTTAGATTTCAAAGAGGAATACTCTAAATACTTCTATGAACTAAATATAGAATGGCTTAAGAAGTATTTCTATGTGGAAGAACATGATGATGAAGTCCTTTCAAATCCAAAAAAATTTATAATTGATACTGGTGGAATTGTATTATTTGCTCAATATAATGATGAAATAGTGGGAACAGTAGCTCTTATGTATCTTAAAGACGAAAATTGTTTTGAATTAACTAAAATGGCTGTTTCTCCTGATTATAGAGGAAATAAAATTGGTCAAATAATATTAGAAAATTGCATTAAGAAAGCAAAGGAAATGGGATTAAATAAGGTGATTTTATACTCTAATAGAGTGTTAGAAAATGCAATACATATTTATAAAAAAAATGGATTTGTTGAAATACCTGTCGAATCTGGTTCACCCTACAAAAGGGCAGATATTAAAATGGAATTAAAATTGTGAAGAATTACTAAACCCTTCCTTTTAGAGCATTAAAGACCCAGGCAATTGCAAAAAACCCTATACCAACAGAAACAAACCCCCAGCCTGCAACTTCATTGTACTTAAATATTCCCAAACATATTAATAAAATTCCTACCAATATCATTATAAATGTTGCCCATGCCAAAACTGTGTTTTTATTCATCATATCTTAATTATTTATTTCCCTTCTTCCTTTTCTTCTTTCTTTTCTTTCCTTTTTCTTTTTTATTAAAATCCATATCTACATACGTAGTAATTTCATCAGGAGTTAAAATGATAGTTAATGATTTTACAAAGTCGATCTCTAATTGCTTTAACTGTTCCTGTCTAGCTTCTTTAGAATTATCTGTGTTTGAAACAATTGAGTTATACGATTCAAATTTTTTTAATAGCATTCCCTTTAAAATTTGCGTTTCAAATTCATCTAAAGAAAAGGAAGCTACGCAAACAGGAAGAACATTATCTAATTCTTCATAAACATCTAGAGTTGTAATATAAGCCGAGGCCTCATATTTAGGAGGTGGAATATATCCTCTTTGCCCTCTTTGAACATTATATAGTTGTTGTGAAAATGATTGTGCAGTGAACAATAAAATGGTAGTAAAGGATAAAAATTTAAATAAAGACTTCATTCTATTAAAATTTGACGCAATTTATATAATATTCTTTAATATTTTGTTTTTTTCCTATCATATTTAATTGGAAAATATAGGTCTAATCTCTGTTTGTCTTTGATTAACATACCTAAAACCTTCCACGCCAAAATATCCTGCCTCTTCAAGCATAATTCTAATATCTCTAGACCATTCCTTAATATAGCTAGTAATGTTGAGTTCAATTGCATATACTGTATTTTTGTATAATGGATAATCTCCATTTCCCTTAACACCAGACTGTGAATCCCACATTCCAATTGTTGGTCCTGAAGAATGACCATAAGAGCCCAATGGATGAGTATATATTGATGGTCTTAAGCCATTCTTTTTAGCTTCATTCAATGAATTTAATAAAATGGCATTACCACTGTCTCCTTCTACAAAATTTGAAGTCAAAATATCTTGTAATTTATTACCCTTTTTAAAAGCTGTTTTAAGAAATAAAGGGACATCATTTTCATCATCTTTCATAACATATGCCATCTGTTGGCAATCAGAATTCAATCTTAAATATGTAATTCCAAAGTCACAGTGTAATAAATCTCCTTTTTGAATTATTTTTCTATCAGGTCTGTTAGAAAATGATCTTAAATGATCTTGGTTTTCTTCAGTAAATCTTTGTATATCAACTGAGGGGTGAAACCAAGTCTCTAACCCTAAATCGGTAACTTTTTGTCTCATCCACCATTCAACATCAGTTGTTGTAGTAGTAGAAACATTAATTACTTTAGATGAAAATGCTTCATTGATAATATTATGAGTAATCTCAACAATATCACTAAAAATCTCCATTTCTCTTGTTGTCCTAGTTTCAATCCAGGCAGTTGCTAGCTTTTGTGCGGAAATAATTTTATTTCTATTTTCTTTAGAAATATTGGCAATAAACTCCTCATAATCCGTTTTATCTATTCCATCAGCTATATTAAAATATTTTGAATAATTTATTCCTATAGTTTTTGGATTTCTCTCTTCAATTAATTGATTTAATCTCTTCCATTGATTTGGCTCAACTTCCTTATCCCATGCTGAAATTATATTTTCTCCAAAATTATATCTTGCTACTGCTAATTTATCTAATGTATTATTAGTTTTATCTCTATAAAACAAAATGATAGTTCTTCTTCTTGCGTTTAGCCACTCTGCTGGAAGCATGGTTTTTAAAACTGGATCTTCATTGTATTCTCTAGAAATTAATATCCACATATCAATTCCTGTTCTATCCATTAATTTTGGCAATACATTCTCAAATCTATCTTTTAAAATTTCATTAATGACTCTCGCTCGCTCCTTCTCATCTAATATATTTTGGGAATTTAAGCTTAAGGTGAAAAGAAAAACAACGTATAATACTTTTTTCATAATAACAAGATTAAATTATATTTACACTCATTTACAAATTTAAACCAATAAGTGTGAAAAATATTGTTTTTATAATCATATTATTTACATATACTATAAGTTCTTATAGTCAGTTCTACAAGGATTACAGTTGGGAAGAAGATGGTAATACAATTGATGTTGAAGAAGCCCATATGGATGAATCTTCTATAGGAATTTTTGAAAAAACTGTTGTAGAATTTATCCCAGGAAAATTTAGTAATACAATCCTTAAATATGAAACACATCATTACAAAATAAAAGTATTAAATGATAATGGAGCTTCTAAATATAGCAACATAATTATACCAATGAATGAGGTTATTAACCTAGTAGATATAAGAGTTAGAATAATAGATGAAAATGGAGAATTAAGCGAATACAATAATAATACAATAAGTGAATTAAGTGATTTTGAAAGTTCAGCAAATTATAAAAATTTTCATCTTACTGGGGTTAAAACTAACTCTACAATTGAAGTGTTATACACTCTAGAAAAACAATATAATATTCACGGCAATAAGATTCTGCAAAAAAGTTATTCAATTAAGCAATCAGAATTTTTGCTAATCCCTGGTCCTACTCAAGGAATAATTAAAACCTATAGTATTAATTCAAAAGTTAAAGACACAATAATAAATACATACCCTGCTAAGACTATAAAGGTTGTTGATATTCCTGCTATTATTGATGAAGAATACGCTACTGCAATTGCAAATAGACAAAGACTGTCATTCCAATGCCCATTACCTGATGATAATATGAATCAAGAAGATTACTGGGAAAATATTGTTACAAACATCAGTCCTATTATGTTTCCAAAAAATATTCATCCTAAAATTTTTGAAATATCTTCAGAACTAATTCAAAAAAATGAAATAAACGAGTATAACATTGCTAATAAGATTGATGATTATATTAAAAATAATTTTTCAATATCAGAAAATGATAACGTCAGCCTTAACAACATAAACTATATACTAGAAAATAAAACTTCAAATGATTTTAGTATTATTCAAGTTTATACTCAACTTCTAACAGCTACTGGAATAAATTACGAAATTGTAATTACTTCAAATAGATATTATAATAGATTTGATCCCGAGTTTTTTGATCCAAATATGCTTAGGGAGTTTTTAATATATTTTCCTAAGGAAAAGAAATATATAGCTCCAAATAGACTAGAATATAGAATAGGTGAAGCGCCTTTTGATTTATTAGGAAATTATGGTATTTATATTGATAGGATGTTAGATTTCTATTTTAGTGAAATTATACAATCTGATCAATCATATAGTAAAATTAAACGGAACATAAAAATAGATTTTGAAAGAAAATTAAAAAAGATTGTAATAGATGAATATCAAGAGTATTCAGGTCATTGGGCAACAAACAATAGAAGCTTGCTAAATTTTTCAGATGAAGAAGGATTAGCTGGACTTAAAGATTACTTAACTGCAAGTGGAATTGAAAACAAAAAAGTAATTAACTATGAGATAGTTAATGCAGAATTATTTCAAAAGAATTACAATACTCCATTTATTGTAAATTCTAAAATATCAACGGAATCTCTAACAACAAAAATAAAAAATGGATACCAGGTGAAAATTGGAAATGTAATTGGAATGCAAAGTCAATTATATGAAGAAATTGATAGATTTCATCCTATAGAAATTACCTATCCTAATCAATATGATTATAGAATTGTTGTTAAAATCCCTAAAGGTTATATTATAATTGGATTAGAGGGATTAGTATTTAACAAAAGTTATATTTCCTTAATGGGAAATAAAATTTGCAAATTTGAATCTAATTATGAAATCAATGAAAACGAGCTGGTAATTTCAATACAGGAATATTATAAAACTCTAAGATATCAGAAAAATAGGTATAATGAATTTAGAGATGTAATTAATTCTGCTGCAGATTTTTACAATTCTTCTATCATATTTATAAAGAAGTAAAATATTATACCCTTCCAAAAAGTCTTTCATTCCAATTTTTCCATCCGTATTTTCTAGCAAAAATTAATATTAGAATAGGAAAAATAACAAATACTGGGATTATTACCTCATCTAAAGGCATCGCTGAAGGATTTGATATATCTTTTAAAACAGAATGTGTTTGAAGAGCTGTCCAATCAGCACTTACAAGAAGTGCTGTAAATAGGTTATTGGCTGCATGAAATCCTAATGCTAGTTCTAATCCCTCATCCATTAGAGTTATTATTCCAAGGAATAGTCCTGTACCTATATAATAAATCATTACTATATCTCCAAATCTTTCAACTTCTGGATTAGAGTAGTGAAGTAAACCAAAACCAACAGATGTAAGTAATAGTGCTATCCACTTATATTTAAAGACAACACCTATTCCCTGCATTAAATATCCTCTAAACATGTATTCTTCAGCACTAGTTTGAAGTGGTAGTAATATAACCGCAATAAGACATAATATTAGAAATGGTTGTAGGTTGAAATTCAACTCATAATTTTCGGGAGAAATAAAACTATAATCAATAAATAACATTAATGAAGTAAAAATCCCCCAAATTGTAAAAGCAAATATTACCCTATTCCAATCAACTTTAGCCCTAGCTGTAGTTAATTTAACTAATGACTGGCCATGAAGAAATTTAACCGCAATAAAAGTGCCAACTAACATACCGGCAAAAGGGAGCAACATAAAAAACAAATTTAGATTTGGCTCAAATGCCTTCATTAGATAATTTATATCTTCTAATCTTGTTGGATCCAATGCACCTGTAGCAGTTTTAATTCCTATTGCAACAACATGTGGTATTGAGAAAAGAAGTAAAAAACCAAAAACAATAACTAATCCGATTAAATATTTCCACCAATCTTTTGCATTTTCTTTTACCTGAGTTATATACATAATAATTATTGTTTTTTAATATTAAATAAAGAAGTTATTGAGAATTAGAGCATAGAATAGTCCAAAAAATATCTGTAAATAAATAGTGTTAAGATTTGAATTAATTAACTTCCTAGACTCATATAGTTTAAACACTCTTGTAAAAATATACAATCCGTATATAAACAAGATCCCTGTACCTATTAAATATACATTAGAGTTAAAATTATCTATAGATGAATTGAATATATCTAACAAGAAATATGATGATCCAAATGCTGCTAATAATATTAATAGATATCCCCATCTTGCTGCCTTTTTTCCTAATGTAACTACAAGATGATTCTTCCCTGTTTTAGCGTCACTATTAGCATCCGGAAACTGATTGATATATAGAATATTTGTTGTCAATAAACCTAAAGGTATTCCTAAATAAATAACATTATAAAAATCAATAGAAAACAATTCAATAGTACTAGTTGAAATAGCAAATAATGTTCCTAGAGTAAGCAATGGTCCAAAAGCTAAGAAAATAGCTATTTCACCAAGCCCTCTCCTAGAGGCTAATCTAATTGGCCTTGCAGTATAAAAATACCCTAGGAATAAACCTATAAGGCCAATAATAGCTACATTTTGAGCATTAGATAATGATCCAGTATTTAAATAACTTACATACATAAGCATTGAAGCCGTTAAGAAAGCTCCAATTAGCATATTTCTTGCTAATGACTTTGTTCCTTCCAAAGTAATTAATCCGAGCTCTATTGATCTACTTCCTCCAGATAATTGGGCTCCTTCTAAAACCTTAGAGTTTAATCCAGCATTAAAATATTCTGTATTTACTTCATCAGTACCATGTTTAACATCAAAATAATCATTATATATATTGGAAGATAAGTGAAGAAAAATTATTCCTAAAATACACAAAACAAGTGCTAAAGGACTAAATAATCCATTCCCAATACCTGCTAAAAATGCAGCAACTGCAAAGATTGGAAATAATGAAGCACTTGTAAATCCTCCTCTAGTAATAGCAAATGCCCATTTTATAAATTTCGTGGAAAGTTTTATAGGAACTACAACTTCCTCCTGAATGGGAACAGTAACACCACAATATCCTGTTTGTGGGTTGTTTTTCCCTCTTGCAAAAGTTGGTGTAACTCTAATCCTTGCATTTATTTTCTTCCCATCTTTGTTTAAAAAATATGTTTTGGTGTTGTACTCTCCATGTTTAATTGCATTTGAGAGCCACATTCCTACATTTTGTATAACAATTTCTCCAGGTGAGAACAGGGACACTCTCTTTTTCCCAATTAATTCTTCTTTGGAGTAGCCAAATAATTTAATTCCATCATCATTAATGGTTTCAATTACACCTTCCATGTCACAAGTAATTACGCTTTTCATATTTATAGATTATATATTTTAATGTTTTTTGCAAAGAAAATGCAATGCAATAGATTTCACAAGTAAATTATTTCTTATTTTTTTTTATTGCTATAGTTGTTAGTTTTGCGATAGAAATAAGGTTGTTTTCTTCATCAGTAATTTTAATTTCCCACAGTTGTATTGTTTTTCCTAAATGAATTTTTGAGGCTCGTGCGTAAACCTCTCCACTTCTAATACTTTTTAAATGATTGGCACTAATTTCAATTCCTCTTATAGTTATTTCAGGATCATCCAAAAAAATCCTGGAAGCAAAGCTTCCAACAGATTCAGCCAAAGCAACCGTTGCTCCACCATGTAGTACTCCGTCTGGTTGGTGTACACTAGAATCAACAGGCATTTTACATGTAATAAAATCTTCTCCTAAATCAATGAATTCCATGTTAAGTGTTCCCATTAATGTTTCTTTACATACGCGATTTGCTCGTTCTAATATTTTATTTTTATCTATCTGCATTGTTATGTTTACTTTTACATAAAAATACAAAACCAGTATTAATAATGAATCCAAAAGAAAAAGAAATTAGCTATACCTCCCACAATACTTATTCTACGTTAAATTCACTCTCATCAAAAACAAAAAATGTATGGTTTGTCTGTCATGGAATAGGCTATCTAAGTAGGTATTTTATTAAACATTTTAATGAACTTAATAATGAAGAGAATTATATAATTGCTCCTCAAGCTCAGAGTAAATTCTATATTGCACCAAAGATGAAACATGTTGGTGCATGTTGGCTTACAAAAGAGCAAACTAAAACAGAAACCAATAATGTCATAAATTACTTTAATGAAATATTAGCTTTTGAGAATATACCTTCAACTTGCAACTTAATTTTCTTAGGCTTTTCACAAGGGGTTTCAGTTGTAATGCGGTTAATAGCAAAGTCCAAGTTAAAATTTAATAAATTAATACTCTATTCAGGTAGAATCCCTATAGAACTGACTAAAAATGATTTTAATCATATTGATAATAAATCTGAAGTTTTTTTAGTCTGTGGAACAAAAGACTCATATTTAGACAAGGAAACAGTACAATCAGAAAAGAAAAAAGTGAAAGAATTATTTAAAAATGTGTCAATTATTAATTTTGATATAGGTCATGAAATTAATTCTTCAATAGTTAATGTATTACCC
>CAZXST010000002.1:0-46134 GCA_964643205.1 uncultured Flavobacteriaceae bacterium
TTGAGAGTGATACAGTTCCTTCACAAAAATTTATAATTGCTGATTCTTATAATAAAATAATTAGTGATAAAATAAAAAAAATATTTCCAGATGCACATCAATTTTTTTCTCTAATCAATGATGCTGGAATTGACACGAGAACAATGGTTTATGATAGTTTAGATTCAACATTTGTTAAAAGCAGAAATATAGTATTTTTGGAGACTAAGGATCAAGGTTTTGTTTCGAATATAACAAGTATCTTAAACTCATTTGTTAATGATTCAACGGAAATAATTTTGACAACTACAAATAAGAATAGAGCTTTTGAAGGAATTAATATCTCCAATTACAATATGTCAAACTTAAATTTTCATTATCCTTCTATAAATAGATCAATTGTAGGTAATGACCATGATAAATTCATAGAAAAATACAATTCTAGATATAATTCTTTTCCAACAAAATACGCTATAAGAGGTCATGATTTAGTTCTAGACTTATTAATTAGATTAAGTTGTGGTAAACTAGACAAAAATAACTTAAACTTAGTTGAATCAGAATATATAGAAAATAAGTTCAAATATGTTAAGGATCAAAATGGAGCATATAAGAATAATTCGACTTATATAATGAAATTTGAGGAACTTAGATTGGTAGAAATTGAATGATTTGCTATCTCTATATATTTTTCAAA
The DNA here is from genome assembly GCA_964643205.1 of uncultured Flavobacteriaceae bacterium. Classification (GTDB taxonomy): domain Bacteria; phylum Bacteroidota; class Bacteroidia; order Flavobacteriales; family Flavobacteriaceae. The sequence goes on from CAZXST010000002.1 coordinate 677, forward strand.
TGATTCTTGATATTTACAAAGATATTTAATCAAATTCATTAAATTTGTTTGCGTTTATAACGCACAATGTCATATAGCACTAAATTTATTTTTGTTACAGGAGGTGTTTCTTCTTCATTAGGTAAAGGAATAGTTGCGGCATCTCTTGCCAAGTTACTTCAGGCTCAAGGTTATAGAGTTACAATTCAAAAATTAGACCCATACATCAATATAGATCCCGGAACTTTGAATCCGTATGAACATGGAGAGTGCTATGTTACAAATGATGGTGCAGAAACAGATTTAGATTTAGGCCATTATGAGAGATTTTTAAATGTAGCAACCTCACAGGCAAACAATATTACAACTGGAAGGATATATCAAAGTGTAATTAATAAAGAAAGAAAAGGTGAATATTTAGGAAAAACTGTACAAGTGATCCCTCATATTACTGATGAAATTAAAGAGAGTATTCAATATCTAGCTAATGATAATGAATATGATATAATTATAACAGAAATTGGAGGAACTGTTGGAGATATTGAATCCTTACCATATATAGAATCTTTAAGACAGATGAAATGGGAAATGGGTGAGAATAATGTAGTGGCTATTCATTTGACCTTGATCCCTTATCTTTCAGCAGCTAAGGAACTAAAAACAAAACCAACTCAGCATAGTGTTAAAACATTAATGGAAAGTGGAGTGCAAGCAGATATTTTAGTCTGTAGGACTGAACATGAAATAAGTGATAGTATAAGAAATAAATTAGCAAGATTTTGCAATGTTGATACTGATTCTGTAATTCAATCTTTGGATGTTAAAACAATATACGATGTTCCCAATCATATGTTAGTTGAGGGATTAGATAAGGTGGTTTTAAAGAAATTAGGTTTAAAATCTTCAAAGCCTGATTTAAAATCTTGGAATAAATTTTTAAAAAAATACAAACATCCAAAAAGAGTAGTAAGAATTGCCTTGATTGGTAAATATGTAGAATTGCAGGATTCTTACAAATCAATTTTAGAGTCTTTTATACATTCAGGTGCAGTTAATGAGGTTAGTGTAGAAGTAACTGCAATACATTCTGAACATATAAATAAAAAAAATGTAGATGAAAAACTAGAAAATTTTAACGGAGTTTTAGTTGCTCCTGGGTTTGGAGGAAGAGGTATTGAAGGTAAAATTGAAGCGATTAAGTACGTTAGATTAAATAATATCCCATTTTTTGGAATATGTTTAGGTATGCAGATGGCTATTATAGAATTTTCTAGAAATATATTAAAACTAGACGATGCTAATTCAACAGAAATGGATTTAAAAACTAAATATCCAGTAATAGATATAATGGATGATCAAAAGAACATTATTAATAAGGGAGGAACTATGAGACTTGGATCCTGGGAATGTACACTAAAGAAAAACAGCCTTGTATCTAAAATTTATAATTGTGATATTATTCATGAAAGACATAGGCATAGATATGAATTCAATGGTGAGTATTTAAAAAATATAGAAGCAAATGGTATGCTTGCTACAGGTATTAATAATGATACTGGGCTAGTTGAGATAATAGAATTAACAAATCATCCGTGGTTTGTTGGAGTTCAATTCCATCCTGAATACAAAAGTACAGTTCTTTCACCTCATCCTTTATTTGTTTCATTTATTGCAGAAGCTACAAAATATTCTAATAAAAAATCTGAATAGTATGCAGGAAAATAATGTTGATATTAAGGGAATTATAGGATTTATACTTATTGGAGTGTTATTGATGCTGTGGGTCTGGACAAATCCACCAGAACAAGTTGAAATTATAGAACAGGAGAATCAGCAGACTGAAATAGAGATAAAATCAAGAGATAAGGAAAATATTAATGAGAATTTTTCTATAGATGAAATTAAGAATGATTTATTTGATGATGTCGAAAAAGATAATTTAGATTATGTTACTGAAATTAAAAATAATCTTTTTGATATTAAGTTTTCAAAAAAAGGAGGTCAGATCTCTCAACTTGCATTAAATAAATTTATTGATTACAATGGGTCTCCTATTTTCTTAATAAGGGATGGAAACTCAATTTTTAATATTGATTTTAAAACTTTTAATGACAGGGTAATAAGTACAAAGAATCAAGATTTTATTTCCAACTCCTATAAAGATGGTAATAATGATATTGTTTCAATGAAATTAACTGTTTCTGATGAAAAATATTTGGAATATTTATATGTAATAAAACCAGATGAATATGTTATTGATATTACCATGAAATCTAGAGGATTTGCTGATCTTGTAAATCATAATGAGGATTATATTTTTTCATGGGAATTAAATGGAATAAGAAATTCTAAGAGCATAAGTTATGAGAACAGATATACAAGATTAACATATTATCACGATGAAAATAAAATTGATAAATTATCTCAAATGGGAGATGATGAAGATGAAATAACTGATATTAATTGGATTTCTTTTAGACAGCATTTTTTTAGTTCAATTCTTATCCCTTCTAATAAGACTTTTAAGTCTGCTAAAATTAGTTCTAGGGATTTAGTTAAGGATGAATCAATAGATACATTATATACAAAGCACTATATGGCACAAATCCCATTTTCATTTAACAATAATGAATTTGACAAATCCTTTAGAATTTACTTTGGACCGACGGATGGTAAAGTATTTAATAAACATGATTTGGATTTAGATGAAAGTATTCCTTTTGGTTGGGGTATATTTGGATTTATTAATAAATCTGTTTTTGTTCCACTATTTAGATGGCTTAGCTCAATCTTCCCATATGGAATAGCAATTATTTTTATGACTATTCTTGTTAGACTTGCTTTAGCACCAGTGCTTTATAAATCTTATTTGTCTCAAGCTAAAATGAAAATTTTAAAGCCTGATGTAGAACAATTAAATAAACAATTTAAGGATAACCCAATGAAAAGACAACAGGAGATGATGTCTTTATACAGCAAGGCTGGAGCTAGTCCAATGAGTGGTTGCTTACCCGCATTATTACAGATACCTGTATTTTATGCATTATTCATGTTTTTCCCATCAGCATTTGATTTGCGTCAAAAGAGTTTCCTTTGGGCAGAAGATTTATCAGCGTATGATAGTATTATGGAATTGCCATTTAGGGTATGGGGATATGGTGATCATGTTAGTTTATTCCCAATATTGGCAGCTATATCTATATTTTTCTATATGCAAATGACGATGGGACAGCAGACAGCATCTCAACCTCCACCTCAGGAGGGTATGCCAGATATGACTAAAATGATGAAATATATGATGTATGTGTCCCCAATTTTTATGTTAATTTTCTTTAATAATTATGCAAGCGGATTAAGTTTATACTATTTTATTTCAAATATTTTATCAATTAGTATAATGTTTGTTATTAAAAATTATATTTTGGATGAGACAAAAATTCGTGAAAAAATTCAGATAAATAAAGCAAAGCCTCAGAAAGCACCAAATCGTTTTCAAAGGAAAATGCAAGAGTTAATGGATGAGGCAGAAAAACAAAAAAGAAATCAAAATAGGTAATTATAAAAATATATCAACTTGAAAAAAATTGTAGCTTTTGGAGCAAGCACATCTTCAAACTCAATAAATAAGAAATTAGCTACTTATGCAGCTCAAAAAATAAGTGATGCTAATATAAAAATATTAGACCTCAACAATTTTGAAATGCCTATTTATAGTGAAGACTTTGAGAGGGTTAATGGTATTCCCAAGTTAGCTTATGATTTTAAAGAAATAATTAAAGAGGCAGATGGAATTATTATTTCATTCGCTGAACATAATGGTGCATATACCGCTGCATTTAAAAATATTTTTGATTGGATTTCTAGAATAGAAAAAATAGTATGGTATAATAAACCAATGTTTTTAATGGCGACTTCTGAAGGACTTAAAGGAGCTTCTTCGGTACTCCAAATAGCTTATAATAGAATGTCTATAGGAAATCCTAATCAGATTCCATATTTCTCTTTACCTAATTTTAGTGACAATTTTAATCATCAAACAGGAATAAAAAATCAAGATTTGAATAAAAAGTTTATTGATTCATTATCAATTTTTGTTGAATCCCTGTAATGACTCATAAATAGAATAAGTTAACTTCATCCATTATTTGTAATTTTATAAAATGAAAAAAGTTGTAATTGCTCTTTCAGGTGGAGTAGATTCTAGTGTTGCTGCATATTTATTAAAAAAACAAGGCTATCATGTTATAGGACTATTTATGAAGAATTGGCATGATGAATCCGTTACCATCTCTAAGGAATGCCCATGGCTAGATGATAGTAATGATGCAATGATAGTTGCACAAAACTTAAAAATCCCTTTTCAGACTGTTGATCTTAGTAAAGAATATAATACTAGAATAATACAATATATGTTTAGAGAATACAAGCATGGAAGAACACCTAATCCTGATATTCTTTGTAATAGAGAAATAAAATTTGACATATTTATGAAAATTGCACTGGATCTTGGGGCTGACTTTGTTGCAACTGGACATTATTCAAGAATTACCAGGGAGAAGAAGGGAAAAATTAATATACATAAATTGATATCTGGTGTTGATAAATCTAAGGACCAATCATATTTTCTTTGCCAACTTAATCAGAAACAATTGTCAAGAATTTTGTTTCCAATTGGAAATTTAAAAAAAACTGATGTGCGTAAGATTGCAAATGACATTGGATTAGTTAATGCAGAAAAGAAAGACTCACAAGGCTTATGTTTTGTAGGAAAAGTTAAATTGCCTGACTTTTTAATGCAGAAACTTAAACCTAAAGAAGGGTTAATTATAGAAATAGATCCTTCTAGTGATTTGTATAAAAAAAAATCTGATAATTCTTTAACAATAAAAGAAAGGTTAATAAAAGGTGTTAGAAATATCAATTATAAAATTGATAATGGGAGAGAGGTAGGCAAACATAATGGTGCATTTTATTTTACTATTGGACAAAGAAAGGGATTAAGAATTGGAGGCTCTAAAAAACCATTATTTGTTTTACAAACTGACGTAGAAAATAATATTGTATATGTTGGTATGGGAAAAGATCATCCAGGATTATATAGAGATGCTTTATTAGTTGATTCTAATGAGGAGCATTGGGTTAGAGAAGATTTAAAATTGTCTTACAATGAATCTATGATTGTAATGGCAAGAATTAGATATAGACAACCATTGCAAAAAGCAAGATTATTCAAGTATAAAGAAGGAATATATGTTTTATTTGATAAACCTCAGTCTTCTATTACTAAGGGACAGTTTGTTGCATGGTATATAGAAAACGAATTAATTGGTTCAGGTGTAATTTCATAATATTATGGGCTTTAGACTTTTATTTATTTTTTTTTTATTCCAGGTTTATACATATGCTCAACTAGAAGATGCATGGGTTTACTTAAATGATAAACCTAATTATGAATATTTTATTGAAAACCCTATACTTATATTAAGTCAAAAATCTATAAATATGAAGTCTTTAAAGAACATTCCAATAGACTTTAGAGATGTGCCTATTAATGAATCGTATATAGAAACTATTGATAATTTTCAAGGATTGGATGTTTTGTCAAAATCTAAATGGTTTAATTGTCTGCATGTTCGTGGGGATTATGAAGAAATTGACCAGTTGCAAAACTTAGCTTTTGTTGATAGAATAGAATATGCAAATCGATCTAATAACAGAATCAATAAAACTGAAATGAAAGATAAATTTTCTGAGATAAATTATGATCTAAACAATAGAGTCCCATTTGATCAAATTCAAATGATTAACTTGGACTTTCTACACAGTCTTGGCTTTACTGGAAGTGATATTTCAGTAGGTGTATTTGATGCAGGTTTCAGAAATGTTGATACAATGGAAGGGTTTGATAGATTGAGGAGTTTAGGAAATATAAAATATACATATGATTTTGTTAACAAAACTGAAAATTTGTTTGATTATATTGGTAATTCTCATGGGACAAATGTTTTAAGTATTATAGCTGGATATATTGAAAACCAATTTTATGGAACGGCAATTGATGCTGAATTTTATTTATTTAGGACAGAAGATGTTTCTTCAGAAAATCCTGTTGAAGAAAGCTATTGGGTAGAAGCTATTGAAAGAGCTGACAGTTTAGGCATAGATATAGCCAATACTTCCCTTGGGTACAGAACATATGATAACTCTAGCTATAGTTATTCTCAAGAAGAAATGGATGGAACTACCGCATTTATCACTAGGGGTTCTAATGTTGCTTATGAGAAGGGTATAATACTGGTTAATTCTGCTGGAAATTCTTCAGTAAATGGTGTTATTGCTCCAGCTGATTCTAGGGGTGTTTTTTCAATTGGAGCAGTTGATGGATTTGGAAATTATGCTTCTTTTAGTTCACAAGGAAACAGTTTTCAACAAGTAATAAAACCTGATATATCAGCACGTGGATCAGGCACGTATTTAATTAATTCTTTAGATAATCTTGTACAAGGAGGAGGTACTTCTTATAGTTCTCCAATTATTGCTGGATCCGTTGCATGTTTATTGCAGGCATTTCCGACATTAAAAAATAATCAAATAATGAATATTATCAGATATACTGCATCTCAATATCAATACCCTGATTATTATTTGGGCTATGGAATACCTAATTTTGAATTAGCTTATCAATTAGCTTTGAATGTTGAGGAGGCCCCCATTATCATATTTCCTAATCCTGTTGATGAAATCTTAAATATAGTATCAACTATTGATAGATACTTGGAGATAAAAATATTTGATATTTCTGGAAAATTATTGTATTCAAGTATAATTAATGGCATGAATAACGTATTGCTCATGCAAAATTTTCAAAAAGGAATTTATATTCTTAAGATTAAGCCAGAATATGGTGATTCAGAAATATTTAGATTTGTAAAAAAATAACAAATTGTAGTTAATTTTTTGATTTTTCATATTGACTAAGAATAACTACTGAAAAAATTCCAATTAATATAAATAATATTCCTATAAATGTTTCTTGATTCAATTCAGGGATATATCTTTCTATTTTTCCACTTTCAACTATATCATTTTTCCATGGCCATATAACCCCAAGAGAGCCAATTATAAATCCAAGAATTATCGAGTAACACAATTGATCATATTTTCTTAAAAAGAAACTTAGAATATTCGATAGTAAAATTAGTCCTGCCATTGATCCAGCGGCAAATACTGAAATTATCTTTAGTTTATTTATTCTATCAATACTATCAACAAAAGAATAATCACCCTTTATCATTTCAAAAATAGAATCGTACAATGCATTCACGGAATCTACTAGTAAAAGAACGTAATTTCCCATTAGTATAAGAATAAATGAACCTGAGAGACCGGGTAAAATCATCCCAGAAACACTAATTACTCCGCATATAAAAACAAAAATTAAATTATCATTTTCACTAGCAGGATTCATTATGCTTATTCCTACACCTATTATTATGCCAAAAAAGAGAATAATTATATTTTCTCTAGTCCAACTATCTATTTTCTTTTTTAGGTGATAAACAGTTCCAATAACAAGTCCAAAAAACAAACTCCACACATATATCTCGTATCTTTCTAATAAGAAGTCAAGTAATTTTGATGTTGAAAAGTAGCTAATTACTATACCCAAAAGTATGAGAATTAAGAATTGTCCATTAATGTGATTGTAAAACCGTGCTAATTTTCCAGAAAACAAAAATTGTAATGCTTTTCTATCTATTTTTTTTAGAGAGAAAACAAGTTCTTCATAAAACCCAATAGCAATTGCTACAAGACCACCAGAAACTCCTGGTATCTTGTTAGCAGTACCCATTAGAATTCCATTAATTAGTGTGGAAAGTGAAGAATATAAATTTCCAGATTTTTTCAATTATTTAATTTTTGAATCTTTTCTAATGAAAAAATTAATAAAAAGCCAATTGAAATTAAAATTATTGAATAAAAAAGATAATTTTCTCCAATATAGGATGATGGTAAAATGTTTTGTCCTAATTCTGACTTCCAAGGCCAAACTTTGCTTAATGAACCAATAACAAAACCTAATAGAATAGAATAGGTGAGGGATGAGTTTTTACTAAACATCCATTTTATTATTTTACTAAAACTTAACAGTCCTATTATAGCTCCTGAAGTAAATGTTATGATTTTGTCAAATTCTAAATTATTAACTGCATTAATCATTGTAGAATATAAACCTAATATAACTAATATAAGAGCACCAGAGATTCCTGGTATAATCATAGCCGATGCAGCTATAATTCCACATATAAGAATATATGATAGGCTTATATTAATATTATCAATTGCATTGATTTTGGTTAGATAGAATGAGATAAGAGTTGCAATTATTACAAATATTATATTAATATAATTCCATGATTTAATTAATTTATATATTACATATATTGTTGCTAGTACCAGTCCTATAAAAAATGACCAAATTAAGATTGGATATTTATCAAATAAATATGCAGTTATCTTAACAAATGTAATTAAGCTAATTCCTATGCCAATTATTAGTGATAATAAGAAATTTCCATTAAGTTTTTGCCAAAAATAAGTGAATCCATTACTCTTTAGATCCTTTAAAAGAGATATGTTGATATTGCCTATTGTATTAATTAATTTTTCATAAATACCCAATAAAAGTGCTATTGTTCCACCTGAGATTCCTGGAACTGCATCAGCAGCACCCATTGCCATTCCTTTTAAAGTTAATACTAAATAGTATGAAAAATTTTTTCTCACAGTAAGGTTTATGATAAAATAAGTGTTAAGCTACTAATTTTTTGCTGAAATTAGTGAAGCACATTTCAAATATAATTTCCAGTATTTAGGTTTTTCTTGATTTATTCTTATAGCTTTCTCTATATAATCATTTGCCTTTTTATATTTTTTGTTTTTAAAAAAATACTTAGATAATCTATACCAAGCTTTATCCATTGATGGATCAGAATGAACAGATTTATAGTAATATGCTAATGCATTACTTGAATTTCCTATTTTTTCATAACAATGACCAATTTTTAGCATAGCATAGGATGATGTTTTATTTACAGACAATAATCTTTTATAGATTAGTATTGCTTCTTCATATTTATCTAATCTTTGTAAGATTTTAGCTTTTTCTATATATGGGCTAGTAAAATTTTCATCTGATATAATTGCATAATCAAAGGAACTTAGAGCCTTTTCATATTTTTTAAGTAAAAAATATTGTTTGCCTAAATTATACCAGGATATTTCACAGTATGGATTTCTATCAAGATAGTTATTTAAAAAACTAATTGAATTAGATTTTTTATTTAGCATCTCAAAGCAATATATAATATTATATAGTGTTCCATGGTCTGATGAATTGTAATTTAGGCTATTAATGAAATTTGATTTAGCTTTTATGAAATTTTCAAGAAATAAATATTCTATACCTATTAAATAATAAATTTCATTATTATTTTCTCCAATAGCCAATATTTTCTTTAAATATTCTATGGCTTTATTGTGCAATTTTTTTTTAGATAAGATATTTGCCTTTACTATACATATTTCTTCATTTAAATTTTCATTAATTAATATTGAGTTCAATAACTCATCAGCTTCATTTATCTTGTCTTCATGAATATATAATTCAATTTTTAGTAGAATAAGACTGGATGAAGTAGGGTGCTGGTTTAATGATAAATCGATTGCCTTTCTAGCATATTCAATTTTACCATTCTCTAAGTAATGGTTAACTATACTCTCAAATTCAAATGAATCAAAAAAAAGCAATGAATTATCATTAATCATTTTTTCGAATCTGTCAACAGAGAATTTTACATCATTTATATCCATATAGAAAATATCTCTATATATAAAATTAGTGTAGAATAAAGTCAGTATATTATTTTTAGAGTTTATTTCTTAACAAACTAATTAACATCTTAAATGAGTTTATTAAGAATATCAATAATAATTTTACAGCCCTTTTGTATTTCTTTATTTGTGATTGTTAGTGGAGGAGTTATTCTAACAGCCCTTTTATTAATTAATAACCAGAATAATAGTAATCCATTGTCTTTGGCTTTTAGAATTAAATTATTAGCTATAATAGAATTTTCCATAATTAGACATAGCATTAGCCCTTTACCTCTTATTTCTTTTATTAATGGATGAATTAATAGTGACTTAAGCAATTGTTCTTTTTTAATACAATTGCTCATTATTTTAGATGAGGAAATTTTTTTTAGGGTTGCATATGCGCATGCAGAAACCACTGGGTTCCCCCCAAAAGTTGTTATATGCCCCATAATTGGATCTTTATGTAAACTGTCCATAACCTTTTTATTAGAAGTAAATGCACCAATAGGTAATCCTCCACCCAATCCTTTCCCATATACCACTATATCAGGTGTACAATTGTAATCTTCAAAACCAAACATTTTACCTGTTCTTCCAATGCCTGATTGAATCTCATCTAGTATTAATAGAGCACCAACTTCATTGCACCTTTTTTTTACTTTTTGTAAATAATTATTTTTGGGAGTTATAAATCCAGCACCACCCTGTATTGTTTCAAGTATTACTGCTGCGGTTTTTGAGGAAATTATTTTTAGGTCTTTTTCTTCATTATATCTTATAAATTTTACTTTTGGAATTAATGGCCCAAATGGATCTCGACGACTTTTAATCCCCATAAAGCTTAACGCTCCCATTGTACTTCCATGATATGCGTTTGTAGAAGCAATTACTTCTTCTCTTCGTGTATATCTTCTAGCAAGTTTTATTGATCCTTCAATTGCTTCCGTTCCTGAATTTGTTAAATATGTTGAGTTCAATTTTTTTGGTAATAGCTTGCTTAAAAGTTTAACTAACTTAACTGATGGATCTAGGATAAATTCCCCATATACCATAACATGCATATATTTTTCAATTTGTTTATTAATGGAATTTATCAGGTAGGGATTAGTATGGCCAAGGCTACAGGCTGAAACTCCAGCAGTGAAGTCTAGATAGGCTTTATTTTTTTTATCATAAATATATGAGCCTTTAGCATATGATACTTCAATTGCTAATGGAGTAGGTGTGGTTTGTGCTTGATATTTTAAAAAATCTTTCTTTATTATTACAATTAATTTATTTGTAGACTCTTGATTTTTGTCAAAATTAATTTAGGATCATCTTTAAATAGATCTTTAATGCTATTAGGTTTTTCTTCTTCTCTATAATAGAACCCCTTTAAAAATTTCAATTCTTCTAAAAATTCATCTTCTGGATATGTATTTCCATCAATCTGGTTTATTTTTTTAAATTTTTCAATAGAGTTGTTATCTAACAAAATTTTTATTTTTCCAGATTTTGATCTGTCTATTCCCACTAATTCGTTTTCAGAATTTCTAAGGTAATAAATTGATTCAGCATTCTTTATAATATCAATCTTTTTAAGTTCATTGTTGATAAAATTTCCGTACAATTTTTGACCTGAAATTTGATTAAATCCTGTTCCAAGGCTGTCTTTATTTATTATCATGGCATTGTTAAAAACTAATAATGAATCCAATTGATCATTATCTTTATTGAATAATAGGTGAATAGAATCTCCAGTTATTTGATTTTCTAAATTCCACAGTATTGGTTTTTTTGTTTTTACAAAAGGATTTGTTAATTGATCATTGATATTTATTAATTGTGCCACACCATTTTTTCGATTAAAATGAATTGAATCTGCCTTACCACTTAGATCAGACTTGTAAATTTTAGCATTTTTATATGCCCTTATAATTCTATTCTTTTCACTACCTGTCATTAGAATTGTATCACTATGAATATAAATTGAATCTTTTTCTTGATATGAAGCAACTAGTGCCTTTTTAGTAATATACATTGAATCAATCGATTTATATACCTCAGCATAATGACCTGTTGTTGTTGTTTTATTTATGGTGTCTGTTATTTTAATATTGTTTGTTGCTGCTGCATAATTTATTTTATTATCAAAGTAAATGCTGTCTGCTTTTATCTCTGAGTCATCAAAGTCAATCTGAGCATTTTTAATAAAATAACCAATATCATTATTCGTGTCATAATAACCAATCTCACAATATATTTTAGTATCCTCACTAAAAATATCAGTAGGTCCAAAAAAATATGCCAGTCCACTTTCTGTTAGGTAGTCTAACTTTTTTGAATAAATATCATTTTTAGGCGTTTTTAAATTTATGTTTTCTTTAAATCTATATTTTTTCAAATCCATAAAATACCTTCCTTGCTCACTTACAATTGTATCAGATGGATGTTTTATTAATTTACCATGATTATTATAATATGCTTCCTGAATATCCCTGTCAAAGAATAAAGATTCAGTATACAATGTTGATGTAGGTTCTTTAAGAATTACATTTCCTTTTGCATATGCGAGCTTACTATCTCCATTATACTCTAAATAACTACTTTTTAGATCAATAGTGTCACCTTGTTTTAAAATGACATTTCCATAGGCTTCAATAAAATTTTTATCTTCATAAAAAAACGCTTGATTACACCACATTTTAACTCCTTCATGTGTAATAACTACCTGACCTAAATTATCTCTAGTTAGAACAGTTGCATTAGGAAATTTTTTATTGTCTTTATCAAAAAATCCTGCAGTTTCTATTTTTATATTAGTATTTTCTTGCGAAAAGAGTCTATTATTTATGTTTAGTGTAAGTAAAATAAGACTGAGTATGTATAATTTATTATTCAAAACTATATTTAAACAATGATTGTTTGTAAACGATCAGGACCAACGGAAATGATAGTAATGGGAATATTTAACTCTTTTTCAAGATAAGAAATATATTTTTTAAGATTTATAGGGAGTTTGTCAAAATCATTAATTTTTGTTATGTCATCATTCCATCCATCAAATTCATCATATATTGGTTTTAATGAATTATCACTGATGTTATATGGCATGTATTTTATTTCTTTTCCTTTGTACTCATATGATGTGCACACTTTGATTGATTTAAATCCAGATAATACATCAGACTTCATCATCATGAGTTTTGTAACTCCATTAATTTGACATGAATATTTAAGAGCTACTAAATCAAGCCATCCGCATCTTCTAGGCCTCCCAGTTGTAGCCCCAAATTCATTTCCAACCTTACCCATTCTTTTCCCATCACTATTAAATAATTCTGTAGGGAAAGGTCCAGAACCTACTCTTGTTGTATAAGCTTTAAAAACACCAAATACTTCTTTTATTGAACTTGGTGAAATTCCTAGTCCTGTACAAGCACCTGCTGCAGTTGTATTTGATGAGGTGACATAAGGATAAGTTCCAAAATCAATATCTAATAATGATCCTTGAGCCCCTTCAGCTAAGATAGAACTTCCTTTATTTTGCTCTTGATAAATATATTCTTCTGAGTCAATAAAATTAAGACTTTTTAAAATTTTCACTGATTCAAAAAATTCTTGTTCAAGTTCTTCAAAATTATACTCTAAACTAACATTAAAAAAATCAATTAATCTATTATGTTTTGATTTTAATTCTGTGTACTTTTCTATCCAATTTTCAGATTCAAGATCGCCAACTCTAAATCCATTTCTACCAGTTTTGTCCATGTAGGTTGGTCCTATACCTTTTAGCGTTGATCCTATTTTATTTTTCCCTTTTGATTTTTCACTTGTAGCATCAATTATTCTATGGGTTGGAAGAATTAAATGTGCTTTTCTAGAAATGAGTAGTGATTTTTTATAATCAATCCCCTCTACTTCTAAATTTTTTAATTCATTTCGTAATATAACAGGATCAATGACCACTCCATTGCCTATAATATTTACTTTGTTTTCATGAAATATGCCTGAAGGAATTGTATGTAGAACATGTTTTTTCCCGTTGAAAACTAATGTATGACCAGCATTTGGACCTCCTTGAAATCTGGCAATTATCTTATATCCTGAAGTTAGTACATCAACTATTTTCCCTTTTCCTTCATCACCCCATTGAAGTCCTAATAATAAATCCATTGACATTATATTCTATTAGTTATTATTTTTTCCGTAAAAGTATAATGAGTGACTATCTATTTTTACATTAAAAACTTCTTCAATAGTTTTTTTAATTGTTTCAATTCTTGGATCACAAAATTCTATAATTTCTCCAGAATCAATCAAAATAAGATGGTCATGCTGTTTATTAAAATAACATTTTTCATAAGAAGCTTGGTGATCCTGTGAGAATTGATGCTTTCTTACTAATGAACATTTTATTAATAATTCGATAGTGTTATATAGTGTAGCTCTAGAAACCCTGTACTTTTTATTTTTCATTTTTATATACAGAGATTCTATATCAAAATGTAATTTAGTATTATATACTTCATTCAGTATAGCATATCTTTCAGGAGTTTTTCTATAGCCTTTTTTATTTAAATAGTTTGTAAATACTTTTTTTACAATTTCGTTATCACTTATTTTAGCTTCTTTAATCATAAGACAAATTTAATTAAAATTTAAAGTCTATTAACTTTTTCAATTCCATTTAATTTTTTAAGTTTTTCAATTACTTTATTTACTAAATTATTAGTCTTTACAGCAATTGTAATATTTCCTTTAAAAATACCTCCATCAGTTTCAAGATTTAACTTTCTAATATTCATATTCATATTTTCAGAAATTACATTTGTAATATTATTTAACAGTCCAATCTTGTCTATTCCTGTTAAATCTATTGAGACTGTAAATTCTTCCTGAGATGAATCAATCCATTTAGCTTTAAGTATTCTATAATCATAGTTTGATTGCATTCTTAATGCATTTGGACAATCCTTTTTATGAATTTTAATTCCCTCCTTTATTGTAATAAAACCAAAAACTTTATCCCCTGGTATCGGGTTGCAACATGTTGATATTGTATAATTTAACTTTTCCTCATTATTTCCAAAAACGAGTAAATCATACTTTTTTGTTATTTCTTCTTTTTCTGTTTCTTTATCTTGAGGTTTACGACTAATCTTATTTTTTATATAGCTTATAAAAACATTGCTTCTGGATGACGCAAATTTCTTAATCATTGTATTATCAATAGTATTTATCCCAACTCTATAAAATAAATCTAAACTAGTACTTAGCTTAAAGAATTTTTGCAGTTCACTAATTGTTTTATCATTTAGTTTTAGTTTCAACTGTTTTAATTTTCTTCTCAATTTTTCTTTTCCTTCTTTAGCTAAATTCTTTTTCTCAGCATTTAGAGTAGATTTTATTTTACTTCTTGCTTTAGCAGTTATGGCATAATCCATCCAATTTGCACTTGGTTTGATTTTTTCAGACTTTAAAATTTCAACTCTATCACCACTTTTGAGCTTTTTATTTAGAGGAACAAGTTTACCATTAACTTTAGCCCCCCTAGTTTTAAGTCCGACTTCTGTATGAATTGCAAAAGCAAAATCTAGTGGAGTAGCGTCTACAGGTAAGGATTTTAATTCTCCTTGGGGCGTAAATACAAAGATTTCTTTTGCGTATAAGTTTAGTTTGAATTGTTCAACAAAATCAACTGCGTTAGTGTCGGGATTTTCTAAAGCTTCTTGTAATTTATTAATCCAAACATCTAAACTGTCATCAGATTTTTCATTCTTCTGTTTATACCTGTAATGGGCAGCATAGCCTTTTTCTGCTATTTCATTCATTCTTTCACTCCTGATTTGGACTTCAATCCATCTGCTTTTTGGACCAACGACAGTTATATGTAATGCTTCGTATCCAGTAGATTTTGGAGCAGATATCCAATCCCTAAGTCTTATAGGATTTGGAGTAAAATGATCTGTTACAATTGAATATATTTTCCATGCTAAAAACTTCTCATTTTTAGTATTTGACTTATATATAATTCTAACCGCAAATTTATCATATATCTCTTCAAATGAAACATTTTGTTTAATCATTTTGTTTCTAATTGAATAAATAGACTTAGATCTCCCCTTAATTACATATTTTAGTTTTTCCTTATTCAGAGATGTACTTATAGCTTGGTTAAATTTCTTTATATATTCATCCTGATCTTTCTTATTTTCAATTAATTTTTTTGATATATCATTATAGGTTTCAGGATCTGTGTATTTTAGACCTAAATCTTCTAATTCAGTTTTTATATTATAAAGCCCTATCCTATGAGCCAATGGTGCATAAATGTAGAGTGTTTCAGATGCTTTTTTTATTTGTTTTTCTACAGGCATTGACGATAGTGTCTGCATATTATGCAATCTATCAGCTATCTTGATTATTATAACTCTAACATCTTCATTTAGAGTAAGTAACATTTTTCTATAATTTTCTGCTTGCTCTGAAGTGCCAGTTTCTTTGTCAAGATTAGATATTTTAGTAAGTCCATCAACAATTTTAGCAATGTTCTGTCCAAAAACTTTTTTTATATTTTTAATACTATAATTGCTATTATCTTCAACTACATCATGAATGAGTGCTGCAGCAATGGATATTGCATCTAATCCAATTTCATAAGCAACTATTTTTGCTACAGCAATAGGATGAAAAATATATGCTTCACCAGAAATTCTTCTTTGATGTTCATGAGCATCTACTGCAAAATTAAAAGCCTTCCTTATCAATTTTTTATCATCACTACTTAATGTTTGATAACTAATCTTGAGGAGTTCTTTATATTCTTTTGCTAATGCTTTTTTTTCTAGATCAATATCTTTGACTGCCATAATCTAAAATTACCATAAACAAATTAATAGACAAAGGCTTTAATAAAAATTTAGGATTTATAATTATGTAAATTTCTCTGTCTTTTAGCTTCATAAATGATTATAGCGCCAGAATTAGACACGTTTAAGGAATCTGCTTGACCCTCCATTGGTATGTATATTAGCTCATTGGATTCTGAATACCATTCTTTGCTTATTCCTTTATCTTCTGACCCTAAAACTACTGCACATGCGTTTTTATAATCTATTTTTTGATATTGTTTTGAGGCTGTTAGAGAAGTTGAAATTATTTTGATTTTAGTTCTATTAAGAAAATCTATAGTTTCTTTTATATTAGATAAAATTATTTGATTGTTAAATAAACATCCAATACTAGATCTAATAATATTAGGATTATACAGATCAGTTTTTTGGTTAACAATAAATACAGCATCTACTTTTGCTGCATCAGATGTTCTTAATAAAGCACCTATGTTTCCTGGTTTTTCTATTCCATCTAAAATCATGATTAGGGGAGTAGTTGACTTAAACTTCAATTTTTCTAATTTGTGACTTTTTTCTTTAGCTAATGCTATAATTCCTTCTGTACTACTTCTATAAGAAATCTTATTATATACATTCTGATTCACCTCAATACATTTTATTTTATTTCCAACATATTTTTTAACCTTATTTTTATCTATAAGATTTGGATTAAAAATAATCTTACAGATAGAATAGTTATTCTTAATTGCAATATTTAACTCTCTAGTTCCTTCAATTAAGAATAATTTTGATTCTCTTCTAGCTTTTGATTTCTTTAATAGTTTAACGTATTCTTTTATTTCAGGATTGGTTACACTTTTTATTTTTCTAATCATTATAGAATTTATTATAGTTTAAAATTAGGGAAAGACTCTGATTATAATTTCTAATACCATCCTTTACTTTATTTATTTTCAGGAAACTATCATAGACTTTTTTAATAAGAGGCTCAAAAGGATTATTATAATTATCCCAAAATTCAAAAATTTCTCTATAGTTCTTTAATATTCCTATGTTTATAGAGGAAAGATGTGAATTATATATATCCTTATCATCTTTTTGAAGTTCACTTAAGCATTGTCTTAAAGCAAAAGTATTTCCAAAATATTGGTAGTAAAGGTCATCACTACTAATCAATGCTATATAGCCAATGAAGTTAGCTTCCATCTCGGATGAAAAACCTATTTCGTGAGCAATTTCATGACTCATTACCATAGGAATACTATTATTGGGTATTAATCCATTAATATTGTATTCATGTGTAAAAGGGTTTAAATATCCGCTAAAACCCATATAAGTTAGAGGATAGCTTATGATAGATTCTTTTATATTTCCATTGTTCTTATTATTAGTAAATTTAGATATACTCTTTAAGGATTTAATCATCAAACTATTTTCATTGCTACTTGACATATTTCTTTTAGATAATTCATTGTAGCTATTGATAGCTATTATTGAATTCTCTTTAAAATTATAAGGAAGAATAACTTTCAAAGTGTCGCTTATTGAAAGTTTATTATGTAGTTTATTAATTTTTTGAATTAATTCTGCTGTAAACTTATTTAATTCTTCATATGAGTAACTAACATTTTCAATTTGTTTATTTATTGGTATTCTGTAGTAGTTAAGCCCCCAACTTATATTAAAAAAAAAATATATAATAGCTATACCAGCAAAAATTTCAACAAATAGTTTTTTAGGATTTTTAATATTTAATATAATCCAATAAATTGAAAAAATACTAACAAGAATATAGAATATATCTCCAATTGCAAATGGAATTTTAATAGAAATGCTTCTTAAAAAAACCGAAATATATACATATATATAATTAGAATATATTATTTCTATAATATCAGGGTAATAGGAGAGAAGTTGTACAACTAAATATTGAGGAATTAAGCTTAAAGCTAATATTTTCTTTAATTTAAGCATAAATAAAGTTAATGAATAGATATTAAGTTAATCTATTTATTAATTAAATTTGTATTCCAAAAATACATATATGAATAATGAAATCCGAGTTATTGAACCTAATAGTGTGTGGAATAATTTCACAGATTTAAATTCTGTTCCTAGACCATCTAAAAACGAAGAAAAGGTTATAAACTTTTTAATTCAATTTGCTAGAAAATTAAATTTAAATTGTTTTAAGGATAGTATAGGAAATTTAATAATTAATAAACCTTCTACTGATGATATGAAGAATTGTAAGACAATTGTTCTACAATCTCATGTAGATATGGTTCATGAAAAAAATAATGATGTAGAATTTGATTTTAAGGATTCAGGTATAAATATGCATATTGAAGGAGATTGGGTAAAGGCTAAAGGCACTACTCTAGGCGCCGACAATGGACTTGGTGTTGCTTCAATAATGAGTATCTTACAGAGTTCGGATATATCTCACCCTGAAATTGAAGCCCTATTTACTATTGATGAGGAAACAGGAATGACTGGAGCATTGAATCTTGACGGAAATGCTCTTAAAGGAGAAATTTTATTGAATTTAGATACAGAAGAAGATGACGAAATATGTATTGGTTGTGCTGGAGGAGTTGATATAACTATTAATAAAACTTATGAGACTGAGGATAATCACTCGGAAAGTACTTTTATAAAAATTTTGGTCAATGGTTTGACTGGCGGTCATTCAGGAGCAGAGATTCACAAGGGTCTTGGAAATTCAAATAAAATTCTAAATTCATTATTAAAACATCTTGATTCTAGATATAAAGTAAGAATAAGTGAGATTAAGGGGGGTAACCTTAGAAATGCAATTCCAAGAGAGAGTTTTTCAATAATTCAAATTCAAACTAGAGATTATTCTGGCATAAATCAAGAAATAACTAATTTCTTTAATATAAATAGAATAAAATATAGTGATTTAGATCCAAATTTTAGGATTAGTTTATCTGATGCTATTGGAGAATATAAACCACTTAATAAAGATGATCATCAAAAATTAATTGAATGCTTAGATGCATGTCCCAATGGAGTATTTTTAATGAGTAAAACTATAGACAATTTAGTAGAAACATCAAATAATCTTGCAAGTGTACTGGTAAGGGATGGTTCAATTGTAATTAAGTGTCTTACTAGGTCTTCAGTTGAGAATTCAAAAAATGAATTATCTAGTATGATTAGCAATATTTTTAAAAATAAAGGCTTTGAAGTAGAATTATCTGGCGGATATCCAGGTTGGGAGCCGAACATGAATTCAGAGATATTATCAGTTGCTGTGAATTGTTACAAAAAATTATATAATGAATCTCCCAAAGTAAATGTTATTCATGCTGGATTAGAATGCGGAATAATAGGCTCACATTATCCTAATATGGAGATGATTAGTTTTGGACCTACAATTCTTGGAGCTCATTCACCTGATGAAAAAGCATCCATTTCGTCAACTAAGAAATTTTGGAGTTTTCTTATAGAAATATTAAAGAATATCCCAAAAAGAGATTAGTTCTCAGCACTTACCATGTGAATTATAAAATTCAAATCAGAGTTAGGTGTGATTAGCCCCCTAGACTGACTTCCATAGGCTAAATGAGAAGGAATATGGCAGTAAATTATATCCCCAACATTCATAGTATAAACAGCTTCTTTAAACCCCGGTATTAATTGCATATCAGGACTTAACTCCATCTCTATAGGATCATAAAATCCTCTACCTTCTTTTTCTGTATCATATTTGCCATGTATTTCATTAATTTCCCTATTATTGGACCAAAATAAGACGCCATTTTTTAAATACCCATCAGCGTA
Organism: uncultured Flavobacteriaceae bacterium; assembly: GCA_964643205.1. Lineage (GTDB taxonomy): Bacteria > Bacteroidota > Bacteroidia > Flavobacteriales > Flavobacteriaceae. Next base: position 21,184 of record CAZXST010000002.1, read on the forward strand.
TAGTTTTATTATTTTACCATCTTTTGGTTTTATTCCTCTACCTTGTTTTATTACGTATATTTTAAGTCCAGATTTTTGCTTAATTGATTTTTTGTTGTAGTCTTCTAATTTTATAATATCCAATTTTGCTAGAGAGTCCATTCTCCTAAATTCTAATTCCATTTTTCTTTCTTCATCCATTTTTAATTTCTCTTGAATTTTATCTTTATTATTCCAGGTATTAGGAGCATCAAATAATTCTGCTGCTTCACCTTTTCTTATAATATTTAACTCATTTATAACAACATCAATAATAGGCCTGTTTGCAATTCCAGTTTTTACGTTAGATATTGAATCTTGAATTTCTATTCCCTTTACTAATTGACCAAAAATTGTGTGTATACCATCAAGCCATGGAGTGGGAGCTTCTGTAATAAAAAACTGACTTCCATTTGTTGCTGGACCACTATTTGCCATGGAAAGAACTCCGGCTTTATCATGTTTTAAATCTGTAATCTCATCAAAAAATTGATATCCAGGACCACCTTTCCCAGTTTTTAATGGGTCACCACCTTGAATCATAAAATTATCCATAACTCTATGGAAGATAATTCCATTATAATAAGGCTTTCCTTTAAAAGCTTCTTGAACTTCTGGATGATTTCCCTCAGATAATGCCACAAAATTTGCAACAGTAATAGGTGTCTTTTCGTAGTATAATTGAGCAACCATAGTTCCATGGGTTGTTTTAAATTCTGCAAATAATCCATCTTCCAGATCAGAATACTTATCTTGACATGAGACAATAAGGATATTTAACAATAGAAAAATTAATATTGGTAATCTAGTTTTCATTTTTATTAGTTTAGTTCAGTTTTATATTTTTTTAATGCATTTTTAAAATTAACAATTGTTGATGATAAGGAATCGTTGCTAATTGCTCCTGAAGCATTCTTATGCCCACCACCATTAAAGGTGTCTCTTGAAAATTTATTCACATCAAAATTTCCTTTAGATCTAAAGGAAATTTTAATTATTTTTTCTTTTTTATCTTCAATAAATATTGCAGCAAACTTTATTTTTTTTATTGACAATCCATAATTTACAATTCCTTCAGTATCACCTTTTCTAAAATCAAAGTTATTTAAATCCTTTTGAGATAATCTGATAAAAGCTGTATTATATTCAGTTATAATTTCAATTTTATTTAATGCAAAACTTAACAATTTAATCTTTTCAATTCTATTGTTGTCATATATTTCGTTATGAATTTTAGTTTTGTCAGCTCCTTTGTCTAATAGATCTGAAATTACTTTGTGTGTTATACTTGATGTAGATGAAAATTTAAAGGAACCTGTATCAGTCATTATACCTGTATATATAGCTTCGGCAATAGATGAATTTATTTTGTCATTATCACCTAATTTTTCAATAAAATGATATATCATTTCACAGGTAGAACTAATTTTTGTATCAGAATATAGATAGTCAGCATATTCCTTTGGATTTTCGTGATGATCAATAAGTATTTTTATAGCTTTAGAATTAGCTATTAAATCTTTCATATCTCCACATCTCTCTAAACTATTAAAATCAAGAGTAAATATTATATCAGAATTATTTATAAGGTTTATTTGATGATCTGAATTATTAAATATGGCAATTTCATTTTTATTATCAAGCCATTTTAAGAAATTAGGAAATTTATTTGGACTAATAATATTTGATTTATGTCCACATATATTTAAATAGGTATTTAGAGCCATTGAAGATCCAATAGCATCACCATCTGCATTTTTGTGGTGTACAATAACTATCTTTTTTGACTCTGATAAGATATCTTTTATTTCTTGAACATCTTTTTGTGTCATAATTTGCGAATATACGACATAATACGATAAAGGTAATTTTTATTTTGTTTACTATTTATTAAAAAGTGTTACTTTTGCACTCAAAAAAATAGATGATAACAAATAGAACTTTTACAATGTTAAAACCTGATTCAGTTGAAAATGGGAACATAGGACCAATACTTGAAAAAATAAATTCAGCTGGTTTTAGAATTGTGGCAATGAAATTAACCCAAATGAGTAGTAAGGATGCAAGAAATTTTTACTCTATTCATAGAGAACGTCCATTTTTTGATGAATTAGTTTCATATATGACTAGAGGTCCAATTGTAGCTGCAGTACTAGAAAAGGAAGATGCTGTGGAACAATTTAGATTACTTATTGGATCTACTGATCCTACTACTGCTGCTGCTGGTACAATTAGAAAACTATTTGCAACTTCTATTAGTGAAAATGCTATTCATGGGAGTGACACTAATGAAAATGCACTAATTGAATCTAGATTTCATTTTTCAGAGGAAGAGATGTTTTAGTATTTTATCTTAATACAATCTTTTTTATAAGATTTTTTTTTAACTTTTCATTTAAAAGTTTCACAATTTTTTCTTTTCCATAACTTAATTCTTCTCTTAGAACAGAAGATTTTAACTTAACATATAGTGTTCCATTTTTTAGATTTATATCTGTAGTATAATTTGCAACACCATTCTTCATTAGTTCATGCCAGAGATCTCTTATCTTTACATTTTCTAATCCATTTTCTAGATTATTTTCTTTAAGAAAGAATTTAATTAAGCTGTCAATTTTTAAGTCATTCTCCATCTTTATTTATCTCTATGGGTATATAACGATTGTATTTATAAATATAGCCTTCTTTATCTAAAATAATTAATTGTTGTGAATCAATTTTCTTTATTTTTTCAAAGTATGTTTTATTTTTGTTTAAATATCTTAGTGTAAACTCTCCATTTTCTTTTGTTATGTTAAGATTAGCTTGATGAAGTGTAACCATAAATCTTCCATCAGACTGAGGATTCACCTTTTTCCTATAACCTTCTAGGTCTTTTACGTAAAAAAAATCAATTGTATTACTAAAGGGGTATTTTTTTATAAGTTGACCTTCCTTTTTTACAGATTGAATTTCCCAGTATCCATTTAAAATTTCAATATTATTATCTACTGAGCAAGAATATAAAATAATTAGTAATACTATACATGAATTAATTTTTTTCACAGTTCGAAAATTTTATAAGATTTATTTACACTTTTAATTGTATTTTCAGTCCTTTTCTTGTTGGTGTCTGAGATAAATATTTGTTTAAATTTATCTTCATTTACTAAGTTAACAATCTGTTTTACCCTTTTATCATCTAATTTATCAAAGATATCATCTAGTAATAAAATTGGACTATTTTTTTGCTTTTCAAGAAAATCAAATTGAGCTAGTTTTAGGGAGATTAGAAAAGATTTTTGTTGCCCTTGACTGCCAAATTTCTTTATAGAATAGTTATTTTTTAAAAATACCAAATCATCTTTATGTGTTCCTTTAGAGGTATATTGCAAAATAAGATCCTTTTCAATAGAATTTTTCAATAAGTCCATAAGGTTGCTATCATGAAGATCACTTTTATAAACGATATCAACTTCTTCATTGTTTTCTGATATTGATTTATATCTATTTTTGAAAATTGGCACAAAATCATTCATGAAAATATTTCTTGATTTATAAATTCTTTTAGACATATCACTTAGTTGAATGTCATATACATCAATTGTTTTTGACTCAAACGTGTTGTTTTTACCAAATTGTTTTAGCAGTGAATTTCTTTGAGCTAGAATTTTGTTATATGTTATTAGGTCCTTTAGATAAGTCTTATTTACTTGAGATATTATACTGTCAATAAATTTTCTTCTGGTATCACTTCCTTCAATTATTAAGTTTCTATCTGTTGGAGAAATAATTACTAATGGAATTAAACCTATATGATCACTAAATTTCCTGTATAGTTTGTTGTTCCTTTTTATTATTTTTTTCACTCCTTTTTTTAATGAAATTATGACATTCTCTTTCTTTTCATTAATTGAATACATTCCATTAATCATAAAATATTCTTCTCCATGTCTTATATTCTGAGATGGAATAGGGTTAAAATAGCTTTTTCCATAGGATAAATGATAAATAGAATCAAGGATGTTAGATTTTCCTACTCCATTCAACCCAACAAAACAATTGACTTTTGAATCAAAATCAAATGATTTGTTTTCAAAGTTTTTATAATTAATTAATGTTAATGTTTTTAATAACATAGTAGTTTATTAATAACAATAAAATTTTATGGTAGTTATATTTGATCTATTCATTAAAAATAACAAATAATTTATCCTTTTATTACGAATAAAAATTTTATTTTTACCGCTTGAATATTTAAAATTTATGGCAACTTATAAAAAAAGAGGATTTAAGAAGAAACCTTTTTCTAATAAGATAGATGATATAGGTCAAAAGTCTACTACGGCAAATGTTTTTGATACTCTAGATGAAGGTGCATCTAAAACTGAAAAATGGGTAGCTAAAAATCAGAAATATATATTTGGGCTTATAGGTTTAACTGCAATAGTAGTTTTAGGTTATTTTGGATATTTTAAATATATAAAGGAGCCTAAAGAAATTAATTCAATGGATAACATGTTTGCAGCTCAGAGATTGTTTGAACAAGCTCTTGATGAAAATAATGATTCTATATATAGGCTTTCAATAAATGGTACTGATCTAAAAATGGGCTTTTTAGAGATTATAGAAAAATATTCTGGAACTAATGCCTCCAATTTATCAAATTATTATGCAGGAATGTCTTATTTAAAATTAAAGGATTATAAGAATTCTATAAAATATCTTTCGCAATTTAATTCTGATGATCAAATGTTATCCTCATTAGCAAAAGGATCTATTGGTGATTGTTTTGTACAGCTTGATCAGTTAGAAGATGCCCTTGACTATTATGATAAAGCAATTGATATAAACACAAATGATTATACTACCGCAATGTATTTACTGAAAGCTGCACATGTTTCAATGGAATTAAAAAAGAATAACAAATCCTATAATTATTTCTCCAGAATTAAATCAGATTTTCCAAACACTATTTATGCTGAAAATATTGATGTATTTATATCCAAAGCGCAAGCTTTATTAAAATAAAATGGCTACATATATTAATAATAATTTTGACTTAGGTTCTGACGCTATGTCAGAAGTTCATGGTATGAAATTTGGTTTAGTTGTTTCTACTTGGAATAAAGATATTACAGATAATCTTTTTGATGGAGCATATAAAACTTTACTTAAATATGGTGCTAAGGATGCTAATATTAAAAAAATCGAAGTTCCTGGAAGTTTTGAGTTAATTTATGGTTGTAAAAAAATGCAAAACAGGGAAGTAGATGTCGTAATAGCTATAGGATGTATTATCAAGGGAGAGACAGATCATTATAATTATATATGTGAGTCTGTTTCAAATGGAATATCACAACTTAATATAATAAATGATGTTCCTATAGTATTTTGTGTTTTAACTGACCATAATATTCAACAATCAGTTGATAGATCAGGAGGAAAACATGGAAATAAAGGTGTTGAATCTGCAATTGCTGCAATTAAAATAGCATCTATTTAATAAGATATTTGCTATATTTATTTAAATTTAAAAAATCATCGAGTGGCCTTATTTAATTTAAGAAAAAATAAAAGATATGATTATTCAGGAAGGTTTTCTGAAGAAAAAACTTATGTTGGAACTCATTCAAAGCCTAAAAAAATTAAATCAAAATTTGATGAATACAGAACTACTGTCGGAGACAATAATAGTTTTAGAAAAAAATTTAGAAATGCAATTGAAGATTATAAGAAAGGGAGCGATAATTCAGTAAGAAAAAGACTGATTATTATTTTCATAACATTAATTACTTTATTCTTACTGTTCTTTTTGATTTAAATTTTAGTAATTAATGAAAGATATAATTCATTTATTGCCAGATAACGTGGCAAATCAAATAGCTGCAGGTGAAGTTGTACAAAGACCAGCATCTGTTGTAAAAGAATTATTAGAAAATTCTATTGATGCAAATGCTACTGAAATCATATTAATTGTCAAAAATTCCGGCAAGATATTAATTCAGGTAGTTGATAATGGAACAGGAATGAGTTCAAATGATGCATCAATATGCTTTGATAGACATACCACTTCAAAAATAAAATCTGCAAAAGATCTTTTTAATATTCGATCTAAGGGGTTTAGAGGTGAGGCTTTGGCTAGTATTGCAGCGGTATCACATGTTGAATTAATAACAAGGCAATCTAAGGATGATCTTGGGAAAATTATTAAAATTCAAGCAAATAAGATAGTAGAGAATAAATCTACAGTTTCTAAAATTGGAACATCAATTGTAGTTAAGAACTTGTTTTATAATATTCCTGCAAGAAGAAATTTTTTAAAATCTGATAATGTTGAATTGAAACACATAATTAATGAGTTTCATAGAATTTCTATAGCTCACCCAGAAATTAAATTTATTTTTAATAACAATGACTCGGAATTATTTAATCTTCCAAAAAGTAATCTCCGAAAGAGAATAGTAAATATATTTGGAGCAAAATCAAATGAAAAATTAGTTCCTGTAAATGAGGAAACTGATATTCTAAAAATTAATGGATTTGTATTTAAACCTGAATATTCAAAGAAATCCAGAGGTGAACAATTTTTCTTTGTTAATAATAGATTTATTAGGAGTCCATACCTCAATCATTCTGTAAATTCAGCATTTGAAGGATTAATTGATTTAAGATATAATCCATCATATTTCTTATTTATGGAAGTAGATCCAAAATCTATTGACATAAATATTCATCCAACCAAAACAGAGATTAAGTTTGATGATGAGCATTCAATATATGCAATTTTAAGATCTTCAATTAAACATAGTCTAGGCCAATTTAACATTGCTCCAATATTAGATTTTAGTCATGATAAAAGTATGGAAGTACCCTATTCTTATAGAAAGAAACATGAAATTCAAGGAGTTGGTATTGATGTCAATGAGAATTATAACCCTTTTGATAATAATGCTATTAAATCTTCTAAAAACATGTATATCGATTTAGAGATGGATAAGAATAGAAAAATAGATAGCGATTACTTAGATTCTTTTGAAGAGGACAGCAAGGTAAATACTTTAGATTTTAGTAATGACGATAATTTTGAATCAAATTCAGGTTACCAATTAAATAATAAATATTTAGTAAATAAAATTAAGTCAGGAATTATAGTTGTAAATCAGAATAGAGCTCATCAAAGAGTATTGTATGAAAAATTCTTAAAGTTTATAACAATTGATGGATCTAAGCCTCAAAAATTACTTCATCCACTAGAAATAAACTTAGCAATTCAAGAGGTTGAAATATTAGTTAATTATAAAAAACAACTAAAGTTGTCAGGTTTTATTTTTAAAAAAATTTCAAAAAGTGATCTATTGTTTAAGGCGATCCCTACATTTTTAGATACAACAAGGGTAGAATCATATATACAGGATTTATTAGATAATATAAAGGATGATATTCCAGACAAAAATTTTAGTCAGTCTGATTTAACTGCAAAATTGATGTCAAAGAGTCTAGCAATAAAAAATGGAAAGAAACTATTAAAAGATGAACAAGAATTTATAATAAATAGCCTATTTGCGTGTAAAGAGCCAACTGTCTCTCCTTTTAATAAAAAAATATATTTTACAATTACATTTGAAGAACTTGAAAAGAAATTCATCTAATAAAATAACATGAGACTAACGGAAACAGTAAAGCAGCTATTAATTATAAACATTATAATGTTTATAGGAACCTTATTATCCGGAGATGTAGCTTTTTCTCTATTTGGCTTGCATTTCCCCAAAAGTTTATCTTTTCATTTTTGGCAAGTAATATCGCATATGTTTATGCATGGCAGTATGTCACATATTTTATTTAATATGCTTGCTTTATGGATGTTTGGAGTTTCAATTGAAGGAGTTTTAGGATCAAAAAGATTTTTATTTTTTTATATATCATGTGGTCTTGGTGCTGCAATTATTCAAATAACTTTTTTGTATTTCAATTTTTATTCAAATCTAGAAACATTAATTAATGCGGGATATGATTCTTCTCAAATATTTGAAATTTTAAATCAGGGAAAATATAGTACTGCATGGTCTGGAGTATTAGGAGATAGTAATTTATTAAGTTTTATGTCATCTTTTAATTCACTAATGGTTGGCGCTTCCGGAGCAATAATGGGAGTTTTGGTTGCTTTTGGTATGTTTTTCCCAGAAAGTAAATTGATGTTGATATTTTTTCCAATCCCAATAAAGGCTAAATATTTTATTCCTGGAATTATTATTTTAGATTTAATTTCAGCAATTTCTGGTTTTTCTTTTTTTAGCCCTAGCAATACAGCTTATGTAGCACATTTAGGTGGAGCTTTGACAGGATTTTTAATAATGTATTATTGGAAAAGAAATCAATTCAATAGTAATCGTTGGTATTAAATGGAAAGTTTATACTCGGATATATCATATAGACTTAGAAATTCAAATATATTTGAAAAAATAATTTCTTTAAATATTGCTGTTTATATTTCCTATTTAATTCTGGATATCTTCAACTTAACATACATTAATGAATATTTTGCATTAACTAGTGATTATTTGTCTAGTCCGTGGTCAATAATAACCTATGCTTTTATTCATCAAGGTTTTTATGAGTTACTATTTATGTCAATCATGATTTATTATTCATCTTCAAAACTTATCAATTTATATGGTGAAAAAATTCCACTTAGAATATTTTTTACTGGGATAATTATTGGAGGCTTATTTTTTCTTCTTTTATATAATGGGAATGGACCATTAATAGGATCTTCAGCGGGAACTTATGCTTTATTATTTTTTATGTTTTGCTATATTCCCAATCATCTTATAAAAGTTTCATTTATAAAATTTGAATTTAAGTATATAATGTTTCTACTTTTTTTTATGGACATTATAAGACTACTTGCGAATAAGACGCTTGATGGAGGTGCTATTGCACATCTTGGAGGATATTTAGCAGGTTTTTATCATTATGCTTCACTCTATGGAATAGGAGATTTCAAACGATTCTACAAACGTCATAAACCAAGTAATAAGAAAAATGAATCTCCAGCTGATTTTTCTAAGCAGAAAAAAATTGATATAATTTTAGATAAGATAAGCAAGAGCGGCTATGATAGCTTAAGTAAAAGCGAAAAGGAATATTTGTTTAAATCAGGCAAAGAATAATCCTATGAAAAAATTAAATGTCTTTGATAAATTAATATATATTCTTAACTCATTTTTTGCTTTTATATTAATCTTATCATATTTAATACCCCAGATAAAACCATCTATTCTATCAAGTCTTTCACTGCTAAGTCTATTAATACCAATAATTTTTGTTGTCAATATATTATTTGTTGTTTACTGGAGTGTTAAGCTAAAGAGACAGTTTCTTTTGTCTTTTATTATATTATTATTGGGGTTCAATTATGTAAAATCATTTATAAATTTTTCAAATAATTCTGAATATGTTGGAGGTGATAAAATTTCAGTAATGAGTTATAACATTAATGTATTTAATTATAATAAATTTAATAATGAATTAGAACAAAAGTTAAGTAGAGATAGTATAATAGAATATAGTAGTAAACAAGGTATAGATATTATTAGTTTTCAAGAATACAGTAATAAATTTTCATTTGAATTAGAATCTTATCCTTATAAATTTGAGTCTGTTAGAGGAGGACATCTTAGTTTTGGTCAGGCAACATTTTCTAAATTTCCTATATATTCATCTGGAACTATAAAATTTGAAAATTCTAACAATGGCGCAATTTTTACTGATATCATAATAAATAGAGATACGATAAGAGTATATAATGCACATTTACAATCTTTTAAGTTTGATAAGCGTTTAAATGTTCCAGTTATAGATAATGCAGAAGAACTAATAATAGATTTGAATAATACCTTTCAAAAACAACAGAGTCAAGCTGAAATTTTATTGTTTCATATGAGTAATTCGCCCTATAAAGTAGTAGTATCAGGAGATTTCAATAATACAGCTTTTTCATATGTATATAATTTGATTAAATCAGATTTAAAGGATTCTTTTGTTGAAAAAGGAAATTTTTTAGGTCAGACATATAGTTTCAATTCGATTCCTTTAAGAATAGATTTTATCATGGTTGATAAGTCATTTAAGGTAAATGATTTTAAAACAGATAAAGTTGATTTTACAGATCATTACCCAATTATTTCAAAATTTAGTATTAACTAGTTTTTAAGAAATTAATTGCATTAGGACCTTCATTAAAAATTAAATCTAAAACGGATAAATTATTTATAAATCCATGTTTTGACTGGAATACTTGGGTGTATTTACTTATTTCAATTTCATTAAAATTAAAATTTTCAGAGTTTATTCTGTAATCTGACATACCAGAATAATTTTCTTCATAAGAACTCGTAAAGTCATATTCTAAATCAATTTGTAACATTCCAAGTAAAAGATTTATAGATTTTAGATTTAAGTCAACTAAATATTTTTCTTTTTTGTTATACAGGGATTTTAATTTGTCTTCAAAAAATTCAAAGAAGGGTGAGCTCCTGTATGAAATTTCAAGTGATTTCCAGTGTTGACTTAGCCAATCTTGATCATATGAAATTTTAACGTCTTTAAATATTTTTCTATTTTTTTGAGAATGAATTACTGGAACGGACAATAACAGTTTACCATTAGCTCCATATATGTAAGTTCTATTTCTGCAAGTTTGTTTTTGATAATTATCATTAATTTCAAAAGTCACTTTTTTTGAATTAACTAATAAAAAAAAATTTGAGATATTAGGGAGATAATGAGGGTGAAATAATGTATTCATCTATTTTTTTGTTTTTCTCCACCATTTTTGATAATTATTATAATCAATACTTAATAGCCAAAAAATTAATAGAATTGTCATAAATCCAAAAAACAGATTAATTGGGCCACCCGTTCCATTAATAGAAGTAAATAGCCTATTCCATCTAATTTTATTAAGTCCTTTTGCATTTGAATCCCAACTAAACCACTTAAAAACTGGTTTACCCACAACATGATCAAATGGGACAAATCCCCATGATCTTGAATCTTGAGAATTCCCCCTATTGTCTCCCATCAGCCAATAATAGTCTTGTTTAAAGGTGTATTCTGAAACTTCTATATTATTTATATATATTTTATTTTCTTTGATTACTAAATCATTATTTTCATATACATCGATAAGACGCTTATACAAAGGAATATTATTGCTATTTATTTCTATTGTTTTCCCTTTTTTTGGAATGTAGATTGGTCCAAAAAAGTCATTGTTCCAGTTATAATTTTCATTTTGAGGGAAAACAGTTGAATCCCTATACCCCTCTGGAAGAGTATCTTTAGCAATCCATTCAACATTAGGATGATATTTAAATTTGCTTAATGCAGTATCACTAATACCCATAAACTTATAAGTGTTATTTCGATTAATGATACCAAATGCATCAGTAATGTCATACTTATTAATCATTACCTTTTTACTAAACCTATTCCTTTTGGGTTGAACTAAATATGAAAATTGAAGTTTAGCTTCATCAGGAAGTTTATTCTTTTCTCCATTTATATATACATAGCCGTTTATTACCTCTAATGTGTCTCCAGCAATACCCACAGCTCTTTTTACATAATTTGTTTTTTTATCTATAGGTTTGTAATAGTTCTTATCAGTAAAAAACATATTAACCATTGTATCAACAGGCCAATTGAAGACTACAATATCATTATTCTTTATTTTTTGGTAACCAGGGAATCTTAAATATGGAAGCTCAGATATTATGGGGATTTGTTCTTTATTTATATATGATTTTGTTTTTACAAATGGAAGCGTGTCATGTACCATTGGGGCAGCTATTGTAGTCATAGGAATTCTAGCTCCATAGTTGACTTTACTAACAAACAGAAAGTCCCCTACAAGTAATGTTTTTTCTAATGAAGATGTAGGAATTGTATAGGGCTGGATAAAATATGTATGGATTATTGTTGCTGCTACAATTGCAAATATTAATGAACTAGTCCATTCACCATTTGAGCTTTTTGGATTTGTATCTCTATTAGTTACATATTTAACATCTGTAAAATAGTTTAGATAATAATTATAAAAACCTAGACTTACAATTGATAATAAAGTATCTGTATAACTGTTTTTCCCAAAACTTCTTGATAATTCCACCCATATTACAGGAATCATTATGACATTAATAACAGGTAATATTAAAAGGAAAATCCACCATTTGGATCTATTAATTATCTTCATTAAGATAATTATACTATAAATAGGTATAAATGCTTCCCATGATTTATAGCCAGCTTTAGAATAAAGTTTCCAGGTGCCTAATCCATGAATTAGATGAATAATTAATAAAAAAAGCAGCAAATTTTCCATTACATAATATTATATATCAATGACTTTTTCAAAATTAAGTTATTGAAAAGTAATTAATAATAAATACTTGTTAAAAATAATATAATTTATAATTTCAATTTTAGTGATAATGAAACATTGGATGTTGAATTTATTTCATTATAATTTAATTTCGGACTTAAGGTAAGGTTCTCATCAAGATTATATTGAAGTAAATGAGCATCAACATTTGCATCTATAATATTTAATGCATAAATTCCTATGGTTACAAGAATAGATAATTCTTTGTTCCTTTTTAGACTTTTCTGAGCTCTAATTAAACCATCATTTGAAATTGCAGGAACAGTTCCATCTCCATAAAACTCATCATCAGTAAAACCAGCTAGTCTTCTTTTATAGGCATCTCTATAGTCATGATATAAATCATTATTATGATTATAATAATATATCCCTGCTGCTAATGCTCCATAAACTATTGGGACTTTCCAATATTTTTTATTATAAACCTGTCCTAAACCAGGTAAAACAGCTGAATAAAATGCTGCCTTTGCAGGACCTAAAACCTTCTTTTCTTCATCGTCCTTATTATTTTGACAAAAAATAATTTGGCTTGAAAAGAAAAATATTAATATGATTATAATATTTCTATGAATCATTTAATTTTTTATTAATTTTTTTAAATTCAGCTTCTGACTTGAAGGGAATAATTATTTTCCCTTTATTATTCTTAGATACATTTATTCTTACTGACGTTTTGAATATCTCAGATAATTTGGTAATTGCATCTGAAATGTATTTTGGTTTATCAATTGATTTCTTTACTATTTTATAATTTTTATAATTTTTTACAAGTTTTTCAGTATTTCTTACAGAAAGATTTTTTGAAATGATAATTTCATAAACTTTGATTTGATCTAATTTATTTTCAATATTAATTATAGATCTTCCATGTGCCATTGATATGAAACCATCTTTTATTCCACTTTGAATTATTGGACTCAATTTTAAGAGTCTTAGATAATTTGCAATTGTTGTTCTGTCTTTGCCAATTTTATTACTTAATTCTTCTTGTGTCAGATTAATTTCGTCAATAAGTCTTTTATATGAAATGGCAATTTCTATTGCATCTAAATCTTGTCTGTGTATATTCTCAATTAGTGCCATTTCTAAGGATTCTTGATCATTGGCAGTTCTTATATATGCTGGAATAGTTTCAAACTTCAAGTTTTTACATGCTTTCAATCTTCTTCCACCTGAAATTAATTGATATGAATTCTCTTTTATTTTTCTTACTGTTATTGGTTGTATTATTCCAATATTTTTAATTGAAGTACTAAGTTCTTTTAGAGTTTCTTCATTAAAATTAGATCTCGGCTGGTATGGGTTTACAGCTATTAGATTTATATCTATATTATCAATAGTTGATTTTTTTTTCCTAAAATTTAAAGAGTTATTTAAATTTGAATCTTTATTAAGATTTGAAGATAATCCTCTACCAAATGCTTCTATTTTCGTTGCCTTTGCCATTATGAATTATTTAGTATCAATTCTCTTGCCAAACTTAAATAATTATTAGTCTCAGTATTACTAGCATCGTAATCTAATATATTTCCTACATGGCTAGGAGCTTCACCAAGTTTTATATTTCTATGGATAATAGTTTTAAATACCATCTCACTAAAATGTAATTTAACTTCTTTTTTTATCTGATTTGATGATTTAAGCCTGGGATCATACATAGTGAGAAGCATTCCTTCTATTGATAAATTTTTATTATGTATTTTTTGAATACTTTTTATTGTATTCAGAAGTTTACCTAGTCCTTCTATGGCAAAATATTCACATTGAATTGGGATAATAACAGAATTTGAAGTTGTTAATGCATTCATAGTTAATAATCCCAGAGAAGGGGGGCAGTCTATTATAATATAGTCATATTTTTCTTCAATCTTATTGATAGCATTCATTAGTATTTGTTCTCTGTCGATTAAATCTATAGACTCAATTTCAATACCAACTAGGTCAATATGAGAAGGTATAATATCTAGATTGATAATTGCAGTCTGATGGATACAATCTGATACAGATGATGATTTCTCGAATAATTTATATATGCCATTTTCAATTATATCTTTTTCTATGCCTAATGAAGAAGTAGCATTTGCCTGAGGGTCAAGATCAATCAATAGAACTTTTTTTTCTAATACAGTTAAGCAAGAAGATAAATTAACGGCTGTTGTTGTTTTTCCAACCCCTCCTTTTTGATTAGATATTGCAATTACTTTTGCCATTTATTTTTATAAAAAACTTCGAATAAATGTACAATTATTTGACTTGATTTAAAATATAACTTGTTAACAGAATTTATTAGAAATATTATGGTTGCTTAATTAGTAAATTAAGAATTTCTATAGCTGTTTCACTAATTTTAGATCCAGGACCAAAAATTGCAGAAACTCCATTTTTTAAAAGAAATTTATAGTCTTGTTTTGGAATTACTCCTCCAAGAATTATTAAAATATCTTCTCTACCATAACTTTTTAATTCCTCAATTAATTTTGGTACTAATGTTTTATGACCACCTGCTAGTGTAGATATTCCTATAACGTGTACATCATTTTCAACAGCTTGTTTTGCAATTTCCTCAGGTATTTGAAATAGAGGACCTATATCAACATCAAATCCTATATCAGCATATCCTGTTGCTACTATTTTTGCACCTCTATCATGACCGTCTTGACCTATTTTTGCAACTAATATTCTAGGGCGTCTCCCATCAAGACTAGCAAAATCATTTGCAAGTTTAACAGCATTATTAAATGATTTGTCATTGTTAATATTTGATTTATACACTCCAGTAAAGGTTTTTATCTCTGATTTATATCTTCCGTAAATATCTTCAAGTGATGCGCTAATTTCTTCTAATGTTGCTCTTTCTTTTGCCGCATCAATAGCCAAAGCTAACAAATTTTTATTTTTATTTTTTGCTGCGCTTTTTAATTTGAATAAAGCCTCTTTAACTTTGGAGTTATCTCTATCCAGTTTTATTTTTTTTATTCTCTTTATTTGTTGAGCTCTAACTTTATTGTTATCAACTTCTAGGTAATGTATTTCATCTTCATTATCTGCTTCAAATTTATTTACTCCAACAATAATACTTTCTTTTGTGTCAATTTTAGCTTGCTTTTTTGCTGCCGCTTGTTCAATTCTAAGTTTTGGTATTCCTTTTTCAATTGCTTTAGTCATACCTCCAAGATTTTCAATTTCTTGAATATGATCCCATGATTTCTTAATAAGCTCATTTGTTATAGATTCTAGATAATAACTTCCTGCCCATGGGTCTACAGTATTAGTAATTTTAATTTCATTTTGAAGATATAATTGAGTGTCTCTTGCAATTTTTGCTGAGAAATCAGTAGGCAATGCTATTGCTTCATCTAATGAATTAGTATGTAAACTTTGTGTTCCACCAAAAACTGCTGAGCAAGCTTCTATTGTTGTTCTTGTTATATTGTTAAAAGGATCTTGTCTTGTTAAACTCCAGCCACTAGTCTGACAATGGGCTCTTAAGGCCATTGACTTATTTGATTTAGGACTAAATGTCTTAATTAGTTTAGCCCACAATACTCTAGCTGCTCTTAATTTTGCAATTTCCATAAAATGATTCATGCCAATTCCCCAAAAAAATGATAACCTTGGAGCGAAATCATCAATTTTTAATCCAGCAATTATTCCATTTCTAACATATTCCAGACCATTTGCAAGAGTGTAAGCAAGTTCTAAATCATTTGTAGCTCCTGCTTCCTGCATATGATATCCTGAGATACTAATACTATTAAATTTTGGCATTTCTTTACTAGTAAACTTAAAAATATCAGATATGATTTCCATTGATTCTTTTGGTGGATATATGTATGTATTTCTAACCATATATTCTTTTAGTATATCGTTTTGAATAGTTCCCCTAAGATCAGAAGTTCTTACTCCTTGTTCATTTGCAGCTACTATGTAAAATGCCATTATGGGTAATACAGCACCATTCATAGTCATTGAAACACTCATTTTATCAAGAGGAATTCCATCAAATAATATTTTCATGTCTTCTACTGAATCAATAGCTACTCCTGCTTTACCAACATCGCCATACACTCTTTTATTATCTGAATTATAACCTCGATGTGTAGGCAAATCAAATGCTACTGATAAACCTTTTTGTCCAGATTTTAAATTCTTTTTATAAAACAAATTACTTTCTTCTGCAGTTGAATATCCTGCATATTGTCTTATAGTCCATGGTCTTGTTATATACATTGTTGAATAAGGGCCTCTTAGAAAGGGCTCAATGCCAGCTCCAAAATCTATTTGTTCAAGATTTTTTAAATCATCCTTAGAGTAATAAGATTTTAAATTTATATTCTCTGAAGTAAGAAATTTTTTACTTTTTCTTTTAACAAAAGTCTTTGAAAAATCTAACTTTTTTAGACTAATATTTTTGAGATTCTTCCTATTCATTTTTAATTCTACTTAATTCAATTTCTTCAGCTAGTCTAATTTCAGAAATGGGTTTAATTTTTGTATTTCTTGTATTAGATTTAGTGAAAATAGGTTTATTGATTTCAGATTTAATTTTTTGATTTAAATCAGTAAAAATATTTATCCCAAGAAGTTTTTCCTTATTATTATTAAATAATTCTTGCTCTATTTTATGACTTTTATCAATCCTTTTTTGTATTATATTTTTCTCTAATGCTGAGATAAACCCGCCTCTATTTTCTATATCCTTAAATATCTTTAATGATTCTTCAGCTATAGTATTTGCTATATTATTGATGTAATATGATCCATCTGCTGCATTTTTTACTTTATCTATATGGGTTTCATGTTTTATTATCAATAGCTGATTTAATGCTATCTTTTCAGAGTATTCATTTTTATTTTTAAAAATGCTGTCATATGTAATATTCGAAATAGTATTGGCTCCTCCAAGAATTGCTGACATGCATTCTGTTGTAGTTCTTAATATGTTATTATTATAATCAATTATAGTCTTATTTCTTTTAGATGGTTTTGCAATTATATGAGGAAAATTTATCTCATTATTATACTCTTTAGTTATTTTTGACCAGAGAAACCTTAATGCTTTTAGTTTTGCAATTTCAAAGAAATAGTTTGACCCCATTGAGATATTAAATGCAATTTTATTTGCACATTTTCCATTAAAATGATTTAAATATTCATTCGCATGACTTAGAGTAAAGGCAATTTCTTCAAAAATATTAGCCCCTGAATTTTGGTATAATCCAGAATTGACAATTATTACATTGTTGAATTTTTCTAAAATGTTAATATTTTTATTCAATTTATCTAAATCTTCATTCATTGAAGATTTCCAGCTACCCGTTTTAGCAAAAGAGCCAATAGGGTCAAAACTTATATTAAATGAAGTTGATGAACTTTTTATAATATCATTTAAGGATTTTAAAAATGAGTTTGAATGAAATTCAATTTTGAAAAATAACTCAATTTTTTCTATATCTATATTTTTTAATAAATCCTTACATCGGATGGAGTTATTTTGAATGATGAAATTAATACTTTCAGCTCCTTTGTTGATTAATTCAAGAGCCTTGATGTTTGCTACTGATGAATTATCTGCACTTATATTTTGACATATTGTCCAACTATCAGGATAGTTAGAATCTACATTTTTCAAGTTATTTAGGTCATCACTTGTGTAGAATGGCTTTATTTTGATATTCTCTTTGGAATTATATGAGGTAATGTTGCTATGGCCTAATTTTTTTAAATCATCTTTAATTTTTTTATTCCATAATTTGGAATCAATTTTACTAAATTCATCTAAAATTTTCCCCATGATAATTAAATATTAATCATTTATAGAATCGAATTCTATAATAAATATTTCTTCATCCTCTTTTTTCATAAACAATTTCTCTCTAGCATATTCTTCAAGACCAGAATCAGTTTTCATTTTTGACAATTCTACTTTGTCTTTTTCCATTTCACTTTTATAAAAATCTTTTTGATTCTCAAGTCTATAAACTTTTTTATTTAATTCTCTATGAACTAACCATGAATTACTATCAAAAAATAGCATCCAAATAATAAATAACATAATTATAATGAAATATATATTTTTGAATAATGATGGAATTTTAAATTTCATCTTAAATTACTATTAATTACTTTTATTAGAGGAGTTATTACTAATGAATCAACCTTATTATTATTGTCTATTATTATATCACAAAATTCTTTCATTGGTTCAACATATAGGTTGTGCATTTTATTTAGCCTAGTATTAAATAATTCAATAACTTCTTCTGCAATTCTCCCCCTCTGATTGATATCTCTATCTAGTCTTCTTTTAAATCTTAAATTTTCAGAGGCATCAACAAAGACCTTATAATCTATTAGATCTCTTAATTTTATATTATTTAAAATTAAAATTCCTTCTATAATCATAATCTTTTTTGGTTTAACTAATTTAATTTTTTTAGTTCTATTATGATCAATAAATGAATAAATAGGTTGATTGATGTTTTTTCCATTTTTTAACAGATTAAGATGATTAATCATTAACTCAAAATCTACAGCATCTGGATGGTCAAAATTAATTTTATTTTTCTCATCAAAACTCAGATTTCCATTATCATTATAGTACGAGTCTTGAGAAATAAATCCAATATCATTTTCTCCAAATTCTTTTTTTAGTAGCTCTAAAATAGTTGTCTTACCACTACCTGTTCCCCCAGTTATTCCAACTGTTAACATCTATATCCTATTTTTATAGTTATTAGCAAATGCTTTATTAATTTGGAATAAGTTTTATTATTCCCATATTCTCAACACCAACGTACATGTATCCATCAGGACCTTGTCTAATTGACCTTACTCTTCCAATGTCTTCTAAAATCCTTTCTTCTTTATAAATTTTGTTGTTTTTTATTTTACATTTATGAAGATATTCAAATATTAATGATCCAATTAATAAATCCCCTTTTGAATTAGGATAAATATCTGATGTTATAAAAGCCATACCACTAGGGGCAATAGATGGAACCCAGTAATGTATTGGGTCTTCCATTCCAGGAATTGAAGTTTTATTAGTAAATTTTGTTCCTATATAATTTATTCCAAAACTTGCAAGAGGCCATCCATAATTTGCTCCTTTTTTTATAATATTTATTTCATCTCCTCCTCTTGGTCCATGTTCATGAATCCATAATTCTTTAGTGAATGGATGTATAGCCATGCCTTGCGGATTTCTATGTCCATAACTGTATATTGCTTTTTTTGCTGACCTATTAGTAATAAAAGGATTATCAATAGGTATTTCACCATCATCATATAGCCTATATATTTTTCCACCATCTCTATCTATATTTTGAGGATTTACATCTCTATTACCCCTATCTCCAATGGAGAAATAAAGAAAATTATTTTGATCAAACTCAATTCTGCTTCCATAATGTCTGTCACGTTTGCTGTTTGGTAGAGCTTTATAAATGATCTCTTTTTGTATCATCATATTTTTTTCTATTTTAAACCGCATTATTGAAGTATTAGATCCACTTTTACTTTCATTTGAGGAAGAATAAGATATGTAAATCCATCCATTATTTTTATATTCAGGATGAAGTTCAATATCTAACAGCCCCCCTTGATTCTTAGCAATAATTTCAGGCAACCCTTTTATTTTTGTTTTTTGCCCATTAACAAAGTGAATTAATTCGCCTTTTCGTTCAGTAATTAAAATGGAATTATCTTCAAGAAATACAAATCCCCAGGGGACATCTAACCCAGAAACAATTAATTTATAGGAATAATTATCGTTATAAATTGTAGTAGTTAAAGTACTAAAACTTATTAAAAACAAAAATCTAAGGAAAAAAAAATCCATTCTTTTTTTGTTCAATTTACAAAAAATAGAATATTCCTCTACTATTCAATTTTATATAAATTCAAAGATATAATTACACACTTTTATTATTATATTTGAATTACTATTATGGCGGAAAAAATTAAATGTTTAATTATTGGATCAGGACCAGCTGGATATACTGCTGCAATATATGCTGCAAGAGCAAATATGAGTCCTGTTCTATATCAGGGAACAGAGCCTGGCGGACAATTAACTACTACTACTGATGTTGAGAATTTTCCCGGTTACCCAAAAGGCATTTCAGGACCTGAAATGATGATAGAATTACAACAACAGGCTGAGCGTTTTGGAACTGATGTAAGAAATGGATGGATTACAAAAGTTGATTTTAACAATGACTTAAAGTTGTGGGTTAATGATCAGGATGAATTAATTTGTGAAACTGTGATTATAGCTACTGGTGCTTCAGCAAAGTATTTAGGTCTTCCTTCAGAAAAAAAGTATTTAGAATTAGGTGGCGGTGTTTCTGCATGTGCTGTTTGTGACGGCTTCTTTTACAAGGGTCAGGAAGTAGCAATTGCAGGAGGAGGGGATTCTGCATGTGAGGAAGCACATTATTTATCAAAATTGTGTAAAAAAGTTACGATGCTGGTTAGAAGAGATGAATTTAGAGCTTCTAAAATAATGCAAGAAAGGGTTAAAAAAACGGATAATATAGAAATCCTTTATAATACTGAGACTAAGGAAATTTTAGGTAATAATAGTGTCGTTGAAAATGTTTTAGTTTACAATAATAAAACAACAGAGGAGAAGACTATTCCTATAACTGGTTTTTTTGTAGCAATTGGTCATACTCCAAATACTGATATTTTTAAACCATATGTAAACATGGACAAAACAGGATATATTATAAATGAACCTGGTACTACAGCCACTAATATACCAGGTGTATTTGTCTCTGGTGATGCTTCAGATCACGTTTACAGACAAGCAGTTACTGCAGCTGGAACGGGATGTATGGCAGCTCTTGATGCAGAAAAATTTTTAGCATCAAAATAAATCAATGAAGTTTTTAAAATACAATTTATTCCTTTTAAGAAAATTACCTTCAGCATATTTTTGTGGTGCAAGAATAAAGTCTATAGATTCTAATCAATGTGAGATTAAAATAACACTTAATTGGTTTAATAAAAACCCATTTAAGTCAATGTTTTGGGCAGCTCAAGGGATGGCGGCTGAATTAACTACTGCGTTAATGATAACTGATAAGATTAAAAAAAGTGGATATGACATATCAATGCTATTAATCTCAAACAATGCGGATTATTATAAAAAAGCTACTGGATTAATAGTATTTAATTGTACTGAAGGAGCTAAAATAGATGAAATGATTAATAAATTAATTTCTTCAAATACTCCTCAAACCATAACCTTGTCTTCAACAGGTATAAATCAGAATAATGTAACAGTATCTAAATTTACTTTTGAATGGTCTTTAAAAATTAGAGAAAAATAAGTTTTAATGACTATCGATAGATTTATAGATATAATTCCGAAAATTAAGGAATTAATTATTGATTCCAATGTCCCTCATTTAAAAATGGCACCTCCTTTTAGAAAGGATTTATTGCAAATGACAAGAAATAATTATAAAAGCTCAAAAAAAGCTGGAGTTGCAGTATTATTTCATCCAAATAATAACAATAAAGTATGTTTTACACTTATTTTGAGGAATGAATATAATGGAGTGCATTCAAATCAAATTAGTTTACCTGGCGGGAGTTATGAAAAAAATGATAAAAACATTTTTGATACTGCATTAAGGGAAACAAATGAAGAAATCGGTGTTGATGCTAATGTAGTTAAATTGATACGAAAATTGCAAAACGTGTATGTTCCTCCAAGTAATTATGATATTTCTCCATTTATGGTTTATACAGAAAATGAAGTTAAATTTATAAGAGATGAAAATGAAGTAAAAGAAATTATTAATGTTGATTTAGAACAATTATTAATTGATGGTAATATTGAAAAAACAAAAGGATCAAAGATTTCAAATAGGCACTTAAATACATTAGTCCCAGCCTATAAATTAAATGGATTTTTTGTTTGGGGAGCTACAGCAATGATATTATCAGAAGTAAAAGATATTATAAAGGCTGTCTTATAACTTTTCTTTATTTTTGTCAATAAATTCATTATATGAGGATTATTAAAAGAAATCCTTTTGGTCACATACTTTTTTTTAAGAAATGGTTAATAAGAATTCTAGGAACTTTAACTCATAGAAGATTTCGAGGTTTTAATGAGTTAAAAATAGAAGGATCTGAAATAATAAAAAATCTTCCAGATAAAAACGTATTATTCGTCTCAAATCATCAAACCTATTTTGCAGATGTAGTTTCAATGTTTCATGTATTCAACGCAAGTTTAAAAGGTAGAGTTGATTCAATAAAAAATGTTGGATATTTATGGAATCCAAAATTGAATTTATATTTTATTGCAGCAAAGGAAACAATGTCTTCAGGATTTCTCCCAAGGTTATTAGCTTATGCTGGCTCTGTAAGTATCGATAGAACTTGGAGAAGTCATGGGAAAAGTATAAATAGAAAAGTAAAAATGAGTGATATTTCTAAAATAGGAGTTGCTTTAAATGATGGATGGGTAATTACTTTTCCTCAAGGAACTACTACGCCTTTCAAGCCTATAAGAAAAGGAACAGCCTTTTTAATTAAACAATATAAGCCTATTGTTATTCCTGTTGTCATAGATGGATTTAGAAGATCTTTTGATAAAAAGGGAATTAGAATAAAGAAGAAGAATATACTTCAGTCTATCGAGATTAAACAACCATTGAAAATCGATTATGAAAAGGAATCTAATGAAGAGATAATCAAGAAAATAGAGTTTGCTATAGAACAGCACCCTTCATTTTTAAAAGTTCTATCAAAAGAAGAATTAAAGATGCAGCAAAAATTGAATGCTAAAAGGCAATGGTAATAATTCTACAATAGCTGTCTTTAAAAACAGTATTTGTTTTCTTTTTTAACTTTTTCTGCAATATTGTTTCTTATCCCAATCACATCTGGGTAGCTTTTATATTTAGTAAATTTGTTTAATCCTGCTAATAACATTTTTTGTTTCTTTCCTCTAGAAATAGATACTATAATTTGTTTTGATGCTTTTGATGCAATATCTATAGCATTGTATAGATATAATTTAGACATATCCATTTGAACTTTTAACTCTTTTTCTCCAAATCTAATAGTATTTTTTTCAGTTCTTAATAAGGCTGATTCAGCCATATATATTTCTATTAATATATCCGCTAATGACATGATTGTTTGCTGATGTTTATCTAAATCTTTGCCATATTTTTCAACTGCAAATCCAGTTATCATCAAAAAGAGTTTTTTCAAATTTTTTAACAACAATTTTTCTTCTGAAAAAAGTTTTGAATTATCATTTGACTTAAATGAAAATGATGGTATTCCAATAAGTTCTTTAAATACTTCTTTAGTAGGAGTTACAAGGTCAATATTCTTTTTTACTGCTTTTTTAAGAAGCATCCCGACACTGAGCAATCTATTAATTTCATTAGTTCCCTCATAGATTCTTGCTATTCTTGCATCCCTCCATGCTGCCTCCATAGGAGTTTCTTCGGAGAATCCCATTCCTCCAAATATTTGGATTCCTTCATCAGAACATATTTGCATATCTTCAGATGTTGCTACTTTAATTATTGAACACTCAATAGCAAATTCTTCTAATGCTTTTAATTCAGCTTCTAGTTTTGAATAATTATTTGCCACTAAACTATTTATTCGCTCTTCAATATCTTTTGCAGCTCTATAGCAAGCAGATTCATTAACGTATGTGTTCGTTGCCATTTCAGCAATCTTATATTTAATTGCACCAAAATCTGATATTCTGGTATTAAATTGTTTTCTATTATTTGCATACTGAACAGCTATTGTTGTAGCTCTTCTTTCGGAATCAATACATGCTGCTCCGAGTTTAATTCTACCTACATTTAAAGAATTAACAGCTATCTTAAATCCTTCACCTCTTTTGCCCAACATGTTTTCAACAGGGATAGTTGTATCATTAAAAAAAACTTGTCTAGTAGAAGAAGCCCTTATTCCAAGTTTTTTCTCTTCTTCTCCTAAAACCATTCCATTATTTTCCTCTTTTTCAACAATAAACGCAGTTATATTTTTATCATTTTCTATTCTTGCAAAGACGATAAATAATTTTGCAAAACCTGCATTTGAGATCCACATTTTTTGTCCATTAATTTTATAATACTTTTTATCAGGTGTTAGTTCTGCAGTTGTTTTTCCTGAGTTAGCATCACTTCCAGCATTAGGTTCAGTCAGACAATATGATCCAAACCATTCACCAGAGGAGAGTTTTGGCAAGTATTTTTTCTTTTGTTCTTCTGTTCCATAAAATAATATAGGCATAGTTCCGATTCCTGTGTGTGCCCCAAATGCAGTACTAATTGAGCCACTTCCACTTGACATATATTCACAAACAATCATTGTAGATACAAAATCCATTCCTAAACCTCCATACTCTTCTGGCACACTAACACCTAAAAATCCCATCTCACCAGCTTTCTTCATAACTTCTTCAGTTAGTTTAAAATCTTTTGCTTCAAATCGACTTTTTTTAG
>CAZXST010000003.1:0-41214 GCA_964643205.1 uncultured Flavobacteriaceae bacterium
TGATTTCATTTACTATTTCTAAATATTTTAAGAATAATTTAAAAAAAATTAAAATTATTAAGAATAATTTAAAAGAAAAAGATGTATGGTTTAGTTATTATAATTCTACTGAGATCACTTTCTTCTAAACACTAAACTGTCTTCAGGAAAATTTTCTTTCAGATAGTTAATTTGATTATTCGCCCAATTAATTACTAATTCTCTTTGTTTGTTAGTTAAATTAGCTTCAGGATGTAATCCTAAAAAAGTGTAAGAAGGTAATGGCATCTCTTTATCTTCTACCATTTCTATAATTTCCTCAAATTTATGATTCTGAATTGCTACTCTATTTTTAGTAAACTCAGAAAAATTTAAATGTTTTTTACCATCTTGAACGTGGTGATCTATCCACCAAGCTACTGGCTGTATTTTAGAATACCAAGGATAGTTAGTGTTATTTGAATGGCAATCATAACAAGATACTTTCAATAATTGATTCAGCTCATTTGATATAGTATAGCTTTTGGAAATAGTATAAGACAAATCATTAGACTCATTTTTTTCAATTTTAATAAATTGAATAATGGTTAATAAAGCTAATAATCCTATAAAAATCTGTTTTCTCATAATTTTATAATAGTAATTAAAAAACCCTCAATTTCTCGAAGGTTTAATTTTGGGTGGAAGACCGGACTCGAACCGGCGACCTCCTGAACCACAATCAGGCGTTCTAACCAACTGAACTACAACCACCATAAGGACTGCAAATGTAAATTATTTGTAAATCTCTACAAAAGGTTTTAAAATTTTATTTTAAATCTGAAATATGATCAACAATTGGCAAACGCAAAGCATTAAAACCTTCTGCATATTCAACTCCTGTTAACCTTCCTAAATCTCGAGCACGATATTCAATACTATCTAAGAAGTTTTTTGTTGAAATTGGTGTAACCACAGAGGTGTCATTAGGATCATACAACTGAGATTTATAACACTTAACAGCATCTAATTTATTTTTTATAAAATCAGATATATCAACTACAAAATCAGGTGTATTATTATCCCATTGAATATAATGATATACATTAACAGGTCTCCATGGATCCTGCGAAACGGAATTACTAGTAGTTGAAATCTTTTTTAAACCACTAAGAAAACACGCATCTCTAACAAGTTTAGCAGCTTTTGAATGATCAATATGTCTATCTTGAACTGCATTACATATAATAACATCGGGTTTGTACTTTCTAATAACCTCTACTATTTTTAATTGATGTTCCTTGTCATTTGTAAAAAAACAATCTGAAAAATTTAAATTCTCTCTAAATTCTACTCCCAAAAGCTTAGCTGCATTATTAGATTCAGAATCACGAGTTTGAGCATCTCCCCTTGTTCCTAATTCACCCTTAGTTAAATCAACTATACCAACTTTTTTACCATTGCTTATCTCTTTAGCAATAGTTCCTGCACAACCTAATTCAACATCATCAGGATGAGCGCCAATAGCTAGTATATCTAATTTTATCATAATCTTTATTAATTACTTATTAGTTGCTTTCACTATAGCCTGTTCAATATCTTGGATAATATCCTCTGTATCTTCAATTCCAACAGAAAATCTAATTAGGTTATTTGTGATTCCTTGTTTTAAACGATCTTCTTCCTTTAACAAATGGTGTGAAGTTTCTGCTGGCACAAGCATTGTACTTTCAACTCCAGCTAAACTCATAGATGGTTTTATTAATTCAAGAGATTTTAAGAAGGTATTTACCCCTATACTATCATCAAATTCAAAAGACATCATAGCTCCAAATCCATCCATTTGTCTTTTAGCTAAATCATGATTTTTATGAGTAGTGAGTCCAGGATAATATACTGTTTTTGTTAAATTATGATCATACAAATACTTAGATAATTTCATAGCATTTTCCTGCTGAGCCTTAACTCTTATTACTAAAGTTTTCATACTGCGCTCCAATAACCAAACAGTATAATCACTTAAACTTCCTCCCAAATTTTTTGATAGACTCCATATCGTTTTTTTTAGATCCTCTGAAGTTGCTACTGCACCAGCACAAATATCACTATGTCCTCCAAAATATTTAGTAGCACTATGAAGAACTATGTCAATTCCCATAGCTGATGGTTTTTGGATAACTGGAGTTGCAAAAGTATTGTCAATAGCTGATAGGATATTTCTTGACTTTGCCAACTGAGCAACAGCTTTAATATCTACTATCTTTAAGATAGGATTTGAAGGAGATTCAATATATATAACTTTAGTATTATCTCTTATTTCTTTTTCAAAATCAGAGACTTCAAGACCTTCAGCAAAAGAATATTCAATACCATAACGATCAAATTGATCTTCAGCTAAATTTCTAGTCCCACCATATATATCGTTCTGAAACAAAATGTGATCTCCTGAACTTAAAAGAGATAGTAGAGTTGTGCTAATTGCAGCCATTCCAGAGCCAAAAATCATGGCTGTTTCGGTTTCCTCTAATGCGGCGATTTTTTTACACAAATACTCTTGATTTGGAGTATTAGAATATCTAGGATATCTGCTAATCTCAGCATCAATATATGCATAAGATGTAGAAGGATATATAGGTGATACTGCTCCACCAAACTGCTTATCTTCGATCTCACCTACATGGGTACATATAGTATTGATTCCTTTTATCTTATCTTCCATTATAACTGATCTAAATTAAATTTACGATTATTTTTTAAATATTTTGAATATTTAGGATAGGCCAAAAATGCTAAAATACATACCATTAATAATGTAAATCCTACATATAAAAGACTAATTTGTTGGTCATCTTTTGCATATGAATGTAAGCCTGCTAAATAGAAATTAACCCCGAAGTAAGTCATAAGTATAGTCCCGTAAGAGAGAATGGAAGCTATAGTAAAACTAAATTGACTCTTAAATGAAGGGATTAGCCTCATATGTAAAACAAATGCATAAATCATAATACTAATTAATGCCCATGTTTCTTTTGGGTCCCACCCCCAGTATCTCCCCCAACTCTCATTAGCCCACATTCCGCCTAAGAAATTTCCAATAGTTAACATTACCAATCCAACCGTAAGTGACATCTCATTAATTAATATTAATTCCCTAATATTTAATGCCATTATCTCTTTGTTCTTATTGTTAACTAGTATAATTAAAATCAATGTAACCAGTCCTAGTATCATACTTAGGGTAAATGGACCATAACTTCCAACAATAATCGAAACATGTATCATTAGCCAATAACTATCTAATACTGGGACTAGGTTTGCTATAGAAGGATCCATCCAGTTCCAATGTGCTATCATAAGAATCATTGAAGTCACAAATGCTGTAGAAGCTATTGTTAGATCACTTCTTCTTCCAAATACAATTCCAAATAGCATAGTTACCCAGGATACATATATCATTGATTCATAACCATCACTCCATGGAGCATGGCCAGATATATACCATCTCCAACAAAGACCAATGGCGTGTATAATAAATAGCAAATAAATAGAATATTTAAAAATTGTAATTAAAGAATTTATAATACGGTTGTTCTTAAAAATTTGGAAAATTAAAGCTATAAATAATAATGAACCGGCATAAAGATACCAACTAAAGAGACTTCTAAAAATATCATATTTGTTATATAATACTTCTGATTCTATCTTAGATTCTGTAAGCATCACCTGAGATCCATATCTGTACTGAGTATCTAAAATAGCTCCTAATATTTTATCTGATTCAGTAAAATCATTTGATCTTTTCCCCTGGTTTAAAAAGTATAAATAAGTCTTAAATCCAGTATTTATAAAATTTGAATATAAAGTGTCTTTTATCACTTTATATTCACCCCTATTTTCACTTGGTGAAATCCATCTGTTATTTTCATCATCAATAACTGGGAAAAGTCTGAGGGAAGCCCCTTCAAGCGCATTGTATAAAAGGTTTACTCTTTGATCTATCTCTTTAAACTCTTTCTGGAAAGCATTAGGAACTGTTGTTCTATAGGCTTCTTCAAGATAAGGCGCAAGTTTATACTCGCCCATTTCAGTGAAAAAGTCAACAAGTGCAATATGTTTATCATCCTTATTTACTCCTATTATATTTCTGATGGAATCTCCCTTTTTCTTTTTTAAGTATATGATCGGAATATTATACCATAATAGAGGACTCTCATACATTGATAATAATGCCTGATTTGCATTAAGATTTTTATAATTATCACTTTTGCTTAATTTTCTTAATAATTCAGATGCATAAGTATTAACAGGCATCATTCTACCACCAAGATCTTGAATAACAATTTTTCCAAATTTTTCAGCTTCAATTACTGGTACTTGATTTGCATACAGAATGGAATCAATCTTCTCAACATCAGCCTGACGAGTCTCAGGACTATGAGGGTTAACATCTTGTGCATTTAAAGTGAGCGAAAAAATAAAGAATACGATAGGTAAGAGTTTAGACTTTTTTATTTTTAGTTTTTGAATTTGATTTTTTAAATAACTAAACCTAGTAAAACCTGAAAAAAGTATAGAGAACAAACCAATATAAAGAAGTATATATCCTATATAAGTTATAGTGGTACCCCAAAAATCGTGATTTACAGATAGAATTGTTCCTTTTTCATCTGGATCAAATGATGCTTGAAAGAAACGATATCCCTTATAATTTAAAATGTTATTCATAAAAATCCTGTAATCAAAATTCTCTTCATCTATTACAGTAACTTCACTTGCAAAAGCAGAATAACTTTTCTCAGTCCCAGGATATTTTTCAGCAATAAAATCATTTAGCTTAACACTAAAAGGAAGTTCATAAACTTTAGAACCATATTTTAAAAGAATATCTAAATCTCCTAGTTCAATTTTTTTGAATTGATTATTAGTGCCTTTTCCTCCTAGAACCTTCACTAATTTTGTTTCACTTGAAGTTGATATCTTGAGCGCTATTGCATCTTGATCAGATTTTAAAAGCTCTGACTTTTTTACTACATCAAAAACACCTTTAATTACTGGTTTAGGAAAAACAATTGATTGATTATTTATAACATACCTTGACCTAAGTTTAAGTGGCTCTTTTTGGTTTTTATTTAATTTACCAACATCCATAGTTGCCATAACCATATATTCTGCTTCATAAGGAGATTCAATAAAAATTCCATTATCATCATAGGTTATATTTACAGCACCTTCAACATAGTTATTTAATGTATAAAGGGTATTGTGAAGACTTTGAACTGTTCCTGCCTTTAAAAAATGATTGTGAGGCATACCTCCAGTTGATTCAACAATCTTTAGATAATACTCTCCATTTTCATCATATATAACATCCTCCTCTGCTCCTTTTATAAAGTCAGTTAATTCTACAGAAACAGGTGTGTTTTTGTAATCTGTTTTTAATTTGAATTTATTTTTTAATCTATGAGAAAAATCTACGTGCTCCTCAATTACTCTTCTAACTATTTGTCCATTTAATTCATAGTCTCCATCAATGTATATAGTTAGATATGTTTTTTGTGATATAAAAGTATTCTCTACATTGCCTTCCCTTATGCTCATCACACCTTCATAACCAACATATCTAGTTATAAAAGCACCAAACAAAATAAAGATCCATGACAAGTGCAAAATTAAAGTAGCCCACTTCCTTTTAGATAATAAATCATATCTATAAATATTACCTATAAAGTTCACAACAAATAGAAGCATTATAGCTTCAAACCACCAGGTATTATAAATAATATTCCTTGAATAAGGAGTTGGTGAAGTTTCTTGACCTGCATCTAAGAAAGTTCCTATTGCCATTGCCACTGCAAAAACAATAAATAATAAACCTGTAAGTCTATTTGAGAATAATATATTTGTTAGTCTTTTTATCATTAAGGAAAAAAGAAATATTTTTGAAGGAACAAATTTAATATCATTTTCAATTAATTTTGTACTTTTTGATCATTATTATCAATTATGATAAAAATTGTTTTGCTTGGCGCTGGTAATGTAGGGCATCATCTATCTAAAGCCTTTAATAAATCTAAACAAATTGATCTAGTTCAATGGTACACTAGGGATAAAAATAAAATTACCTCAAGTGGATTAAATACAGATATAATAGATGATTTAGCTAATATTAAACCTGCTGACTTATATATTATTTCTATAAGTGATTCATATGTTGGTAATTTATCAGAAGAACTTAATATCTCTAACAAACTTATTGTGCATACCTCAGGAAGTTTAGACTATACTATTCTTAATAATAAAAATAGAAGAGGTGTTTTCTATCCATTACAGACTTTCTCAAAAAATAAGGAGCTTGAAATATCTAAAGTTCCTATTTGTATTGAATCTGAAAATAATAAAGATTTTTTACTATTAGAAAAAATAGCAAAACATATTAATTGCAAATCATATAAAATAAATTATCAGGAAAGAAGGACACTTCATTTAGCTGCAATTTTTTCTAATAATTTTGTAAATCATATGTTTACAATTGCTAAAGAAATTCTTGAGAGCAAAAACATAGATTTTAATATTTTAAAACCTCTTATTAACGAGACAGTAGATAAAATTCATAAATTAGATCCTGAAAATGCGCAAACTGGTCCAGCAATTAGGAATAATAATGAAATTATAATAAATCATATAAAAGCGCTAAAGAAGCAAGACCATAAAAAATTATATGAATTAATGACAAAACTAATTCAAGATAAATATGGAGAATAATTATAAAGAAGACTTAAAGAATATTTCAACTTTTATTTTTGATGTTGATGGTGTGCTTACTGACGGATCTCTGCTAATTGACTCTGAGGGTAATATGCTAAGAAAAATGAATGTTAAAGATGGGTATGCATTAAAAGCAGCTATTGATAGCGGATATAATATTTGTATAATTTCAGGTGGGACTAATGAAAGTATAAAGAAAAGATTTGAAAGCTTAGGAATTAAGGAAATACATCTTGGTTCAGATAATAAAATTGAACAATTAAATTCATTTATGAAAAAATATGATATAGATAAGAAGAATATACTCTTTATGGGGGATGATATTCCAGACATACCCATATTAAAAATAGTTGGTCTACCTTGCTGTCCTCAAGATGCTACTCCTGAAGTAAAGACCCTTTGCTCCTATGTTTCTCATAAAAATGGTGGAATGGGAGCTGTAAGAGATGTTATTGAACAAGTAATGAAAATTCAAAATAATTGGGCTAAATGAAAAAGTTTATTTTATTCTTAATCGTTTTATATAGCCTAAGTGCTAGTAGTCAAAGTCTAATTGGTGCTTGGGAAAGAGATCATATATCTGAGGATGGTGAAAAGCTAACTAGCGTAGTAATATTTGCAGAAGGGTATCAAGTAATAAGTACCTACAAATCAAAATCAGGGGAGTTTGTATACTCGAATGGTGGAACATGGAATCTTAATGGAAATATGATGACAGAAAAGGTTGAATTTGATACTGGAAATGCAGAAAGAGTTGGAGAGATTGTAACCTTTGAGGTTGAATTAACTGATTCCTCTTTATCAATTCCTGAATCTAACTGGACATTTTACAGAATTGATGATGGTTCTCCTGGTGAACTTCAAGGTGCATGGTTAATGGCAGGAAGGGTTAGAGATGGAAATAAGCGAATGAGAGATACTAGTGGCCCTAGAAAAACAATGAAGATTTTATCAGGGAAAAGATTCCAATGGATAGCATATAATACTGAAACAAAAAGGTTTATGGGAACTGGAGGAGGCACCTATTCAACAATTGATGGCATATACACTGAAAATATAGAGTTCTTTTCAAGGGACAATTCTAAAGCTGGACTAAGTTTAGAATTTAATTACTCAATTGAAAATAATGAGTGGAATCACTCTGGTTTTAGCAGTAAAGGAGATCCTCTACATGAAATTTGGATTATAAGAAAATAAAATGATAAAATTTAAGTGGGACAAACTATATACTTGGATTATCATTATGAATCTAGTATACTTTATTATTTTTTTCTTAATTACATCTTACTATTAGACAATGCATACTATTGATTGGATAATTTTAGTTTCTACGCTGTTATTAATTGTTATTTATGGAACAATAAGAACAAGAGGAGCTAAATCATCCGTAGATTATATAAAGGCAGGGAATCAAGCTAAATGGTGGACTATTGGATTGTCAGTAATGGCTACTCAGGCTAGTGCAATTACATTCCTTTCAACTCCTGGTCAAGCATTTCATGATGGTATGGGTTTCATACAATTTTATTTTGGGATTCCATTGGCAATTATAATTGTTTGTATGGTTTTTATACCTATCTATCATAAACTAAAGGTATATACTGCATATGAATATCTTGAAAGTCGGTTTGATTTAAAAACAAGAACCTTAACAGCTCTGCTTTTTTTAATTCAAAGAAGTTTATCGGCAGGTATTACAATTTTTGCTCCTGCTATCATACTTTCATCTGTTTTAGGCTGGGACCTTACGACATTAAATATAATTTTAGGTCTTTTAGTAATTATATACACTGTTTCTGGAGGCACTAAAGCTGTTAATTATACTCAAAAGTATCAAATGGGAATTATTTTTATAGGATTAATAATTAGTCTCTTTGTAATTATAAATCTACTTCCAGAAAATGTTAATTTTAAAAATGCTGTTGATATTGCAGGATTAAATTCTAAGCTTGAGGTCTTAAACTTTTCTTTTGATTTAGAAAATAGATATACTATTTGGAGTGGTTTATTAGGTGGTACTTTTTTAATGATGTCTTATTTTGGAACAGATCAAAGTCAAGTTCAAAGATATCTCTCTGGAAAGTCATTAAAAGAAATGCAATTAGGAATGATTTTTAATGGAATGTTAAAAATTCCAATGCAATTTTTTATTCTATTTATCGGAGTTATGGTCTTTGTGTTTTATCAATTTAATTCTTCTCCAATAAATTTCAATCCTCAATCTGCAGAAGTTATTTCTAATTCAAGCTATGAAAAGGAATATAATTCTCTTCAAAATGACCTTAATAACATATTTAATGAAAAACAGCAGCAAATAAACAATTACTTAAATACTACAAATGATAATTTAATTAAATCTAAATTAGTATATGATACTAAATACGGATTATCAGAATTAGAATTAAAAGAGAAAGAACTAAGAATAAAGGCTAAAAACTTAATAAACCTAGCCTCAAAAGAGAAAAACATTAAGGTAGAAACTAATGATAAAGACTATGTTTTTATCACTTTTATTTTAAATAACCTTCCAAAGGGATTAATTGGCTTGTTATTAGCTGTTATTTTAAGTGCTGCAATGTCATCTACCTCAAGTGAGATAAATGCATTAGCTACTACCACTGCAATTGATATTTATAAAAGAAATAAAAAAAATATTACAGATCAAGAAGTTGTAAAATATACTAAGATTTTCACTTTTGTATGGGGAATAGTTGCTATAGCAATAGCATGTATAGCATATCTAGCAGATAATTTAATTCAATTAGTAAACATTATTGGATCAATATTCTATGGAAATGTCCTAGGGATTTTTCTAATAGCATTCTTTTTAAAATTTATTAAGTCAAATGCAATATTCATAGGAGCAATAATCACTCAAATCATTATTATCTATGGGTGGTATAATGATTGGATGCCATTTTTGTGGCTTAATTTATTTGGGTGTTTTGTTGTAATTACTATTTCAAGTACCTTACAATTATTACAAAAAAACTAATTACTCCACTCCTCTATTGAATCATTATTCATTTTAATATAGTCCTGATTGCCGGCAATCTTTGATGCTTCTAATGATTTCTTAGCTATTCTAATTGCTCCTTTTAAATCACCATTTGCAGCATATATTAATGATTGTTGTCTTAATTGCCAGAATTGTGGTTTTTCAGACATTTCCATAGCTTTATCCATCCACTTAAGAGCCATATTTAAATTAGTATTTTCTTGCATATAGTATACAGCAGCAGCATAATAATCAGATGCTGTAGGTTTTTTACTCATTACTTCCTCGATGTTTTTTCCTACAATATCTCTAGTTGGAACATTGATAGTAACGGGGACATAAACATCGTCCCACATCATTAACATAACTGCATAATTATTATTTAATGCATCAAAAGCAATGGTGAAGGTCTCTATTGAAATTGTTTCAGGAAATTTTTTTGTTTCGACCATTGTACTTAAAACAACATTATTGTTGTTCCAATCTCCTGGCACTCCCCTAACCGAAGTGTCATTATATAAAATGAATTCCCATTCTGATTCATTTGGGATAGTAAAAATAGAATATTTTCCTGCTTTTACTTTATTATCATTTATAACTACATCATCTGAAAAGCTAATTTTAGTACTTGCATTTGCACCAGTTCTCCATATTTTATTGTAAGGAACTAAATTTCCAAATATTTCTCTACCTCGCATTGAAGGTCTAGAATATTCAACTTCAATTTCTGTTAATCCAACCATTTGGTTCATTGAAGTTGCTGGACTAGGTTGTGGAGTCTTAATTTGAGAAAATGAAAAAGAAAAGGCTAGTATTGTAAAGATTATTAAATATTTTTTCATGACACTTATTTTTATTATAAATTATTGATACTTTTATTGTAGAGAACAAAAATAGAAAAAAATTAATATTATGAAAAAATATATTATTGAAGGAATTGGAACTTACTTTCTAGTTCTAATTATAGGTTTAACTGGAAATCCTATTGCAATAGGAATTGGACTAAGTATCCTTGTTTATATGGGATTTCATGTTTCAGGTGCTCATTACAATCCTGCAGTGAGTATAGCAATGATCATCAGAGGTGAAATGTCTGTTGTAGAATGTTTAAAATACATCTTATCACAATGTATTGGAGCTTTTGCTGCTGCTTATTCAATTGTTTTACTTGGGGCAGATGCATTATCCGTTGTTTCTAATACTAGTGACACTACTAGTTTCTTATTAGCTGAAATAATCTTTACTTTCCTACTTGTATTTGTGATTCTTAATGTTGCTACACATCCTGATACTAAAAATAACCAATACTATGGATTGGCTATTGGACTAACAGTTGCTGCTGGAGCTTTTTCTGTTGGAGATATTTCAGGTGCTGTTTTTAATCCAGCTGTTAGTTTTGGCCCTTCATTACTTAGCTTAATTAACCCAGATTTAGAATTAAGTAATGTCGCTTCACACAACTTTTTTATTTATTATTTAGGTGCAACTGTAATTGGCTCAATTTTAGCTAGTTTACTATTTAATTTCCTACTAAAAAATAAATGATTCATTATAGTGAAGAAGATATTGAAGAACTCGATAAGGTATTTAGGATAAATCTTATCAATAGTTGTTCGGGTTATAAGTCAGCTAATCTAATTGGCACAAAATCTAAAACAGGTATTCCAAATCTGGCAGTATTTAGTTCAATAGTTCATTTAGGATCAAATCCGCCACTATTAGGTTTTTTTCTAAGACCTTCAGAGATCTTTCCAAGAAATACCTATACAAACATAATAGAAACAGGAATTTATACTATAAATTCAATTTATAAGGAAATAATTAACGACGCACATCACACATCAGCAAAATATGATAGAAGCATTTCAGAGTTTAGTATGACAGATATAAATGAGGAATATATAGATGAGATATATCCTCCTTTTGTTAAGAATTCACCAATAAAAATTGAGATGAAGTTTGAAGAAGAAATAAAAATTAAAGCAAATAAGTGCAAGTTAATTGTTGGAAAGATTGTTAGTTTGCATCTAGAAAAAAAATTACTTGAAAAAGATGGTTTTTTAAGCCTTTACAAAGGAGAAATTCCAACAATCAGTGGATGTGACGGATACTCATTACCCAAGATGTATGAAAGAAAAGGATATCAAAAACCAAGAAATTAATCTTAAATTACTATGCGTGCATAGTAATTTTTAATATATTGCAATAATGTATTTATTAAAAATTCTGTTAATTCCTATAACTATAATTCAATTAAGTATGAATGTAAACAATTTAAATTCCATATATGATATTAAAATAAATGATATTTCTGGAGAACCTATAGAATTATCAGAATTCAAAGATAAATATCTGTTATTTGTTAATGTAGCTTCAAAATGTGGTTTTACTGATCAATATAAGGATCTTCAAGAGCTACATGAAAAATACATGGACAACCTTGTTGTAGTTGGACTGCCATGTAATCAGTTTGGAAATCAAGAACCTGGAAAAGCTCATGAAATCTCAGCATTTTGTACTGAAAATTATGGAGTAACATTCTTATTAACAGAAAAAATCGAAGTGAAAGGTAGTAATCAGCATCCTATATACAAATGGCTTACAGATAAAAACCTTAATGGAGTAAAAAGCTCAACCGTTAGATGGAACTTTCAAAAATACCTATTAGACCCTTCCGGAAATTTAATCGACTATTGGTATTCTATTACAAATCCTTTAAGTAAAAAAATAATTAAACATATTCAATAATAGAGGTAAAAATTGAATTAAATATTTAGGAACTTTTAGTTATCTTTAATATTATAATATAATTACAATGAAAAAAATCACTTTAATAGTACTATCGTTTTTTTTAACAACTCAAGTTGTTATATCACAATCCAAACTAAATAAAATAAAATCAGAAATTGTTAATTCAGTAGAAAAACATTCTGCAAATCTAATTAATATAAGTAATCAAATATGGGAACTAGCAGAAACTGCTTTTAATGAACATGAGTCTTCAAAAATTCTATCTGATTATGCAGAAAAAAATGGTTTTTCAATTGAAAGAGGTGTAGCTGGTATGCCAACAGCCTTTATTGCAACCTATGGTGAAGGGAAACCTGTTATTGGAGTATTGGGTGAATTTGACGCTCTTCCAGGCCTTTCTCAGCAAGCAGAACCTGTTAAATCTCCTCTTTTAGAAGGAGCTGCAGGCCATGGCTGTGGACACAACATGTTTGGCAGTGGAAGTCTTGGCGCAGCAATTGCTATAAAAGAGATGATTGAGCAAGGAAAGATTAGTGGCACTATTAAGTTTTTTGGAACACCGTCAGAAGAAAAATACTTTGGCAAAATATGGATGGTTGAAGCAGGGCTATGGGATGATGTTGATGTTAATATAAGTTGGCACCCAGGCGCTAATACAGAGGCTGATGTTCAATCATCCCTCGCTTTAATTGATTTTAAAGTAGAGTTCTTTGGTCAGGCTGCACATGCATCAGCAGACCCTTGGAATGGAAGAAGCGCTTCAGATGCTCTCGAATTATATACAACAGGAATAAATTATTACCGAGAACATGTAAAACCAACAGTAAGAATGCACTATCACATTCAAGATGCTGGTAAAGTGGTTAATGTAGTGCCAGACTATTCTAAAATATGGATAAGAGCAAGAGATACCAAAAGATCAGGTATGATGCCAGTTTACGAACGTCTTAAAAAAATGGCTGAAGGTGCTGCAATTTTAGCAGATGTTGATTATAAGCTTTCTTTAATTTCAGGAATCTACGAAGTATTAGTAAATAGAACTGGTGGTCAAGTAATGCAAGATAATTTAGAACTACTTGGTCCTATTAAATATACTGATGAGGAAATTGCATTCGCAAAAAAAATTCAAGAATCTACCAATAAACCCACTCTAGGAATAGATTCTGAGATTAAACCTTTAAGAAAAACATTAGATCATCCTGGAGGAGGATCAACTGATGTTGGGGATGTAAGTTGGAATGTTCCAAATATTAATTTAAGTGTGACTACAGCTCCGATAGACACTCCATGGCATTCATGGGCAGTAGTTGCATGTGGAGGTATGAGTATTGGACACAAAGGAATGATTTACTCTGCAAAAGCTATGGCAATGACTATGTCAGATTTATATAAAAGTCCAAAACTTATTAATGAAATAAAGACAGAATATAAAGAAAGAAAAGGTGATGAAGAATATGAAGCAATGATTGATGGTCCTGCACCAATAGATGATAATTAAATCCTTTCTATTTTAGCTCCTATTGATCTTAACCTCTGATCAATATTTTCATACCCCCTATCAATCTGTTCTATATTATTGATAGTTGATGTACCTTTAGCTGAAAGAGCAGCTATAAGTAATGAGATTCCCGCTCTTATATCAGGTGATGTCATTGAAGTTGCCTTTAATTTAGAATTAAAAGCATGTCCAATAACAGTAGCGCGATGTGGATCACATAAAATAATCTTTGCTCCCATATCAATTAATTTGTCTACAAAGAAAAGCCTACTCTCAAACATTTTTTGATGAATTAAAACGCTTCCCTTTGCTTGAGTTGCAACTACAAGTATAACACTTAATAGGTCTGGACTAAATCCAGGCCATGGAGCATCAGAAACTGTTAAAATAGATCCATCAATGTAGTTTTTTATCTCATATCCATCATTGTGCTTTGGAATTAACATATCATCTCCTTCTTTAATTAAATCTATACCTAAAGAATTGAAAACATTGGGAATTTGCCCTAAATTCTCCCAACTTACATTTTTTATTAAAATTTTGCTTTTTGTCATAGCTGCTAAACCAATCCAACTCCCAATTTCTATCATATCTGGCAAAACGGTATGTTCAGTTCCTTTTAATTCATTAACACCTTCAATAATTAGTAAATTAGATCCTATTCCATTAATATTAGCTCCCATCCTAATTAACATCTTACATAGTTGCTGAATATAAGGCTCACAAGCAGCATTATATATTGTTGTTTTACCCTTTGCAAGTACAGCTGCCATTAAAATGTTGGCTGTTCCCGTAACAGAAGCTTCCTCTAATAAAATATATGTTCCTTTAAGTTTATCAGCTTTGATAGTGTAAAAATGATCTTTTCTTTTATATGCAAATTTCCCTCCAAGCTTAACTAGTCCCTGAAAATGTGTATCCAGTCTTCTTCTTCCAATCTTATCTCCACCAGGCTTTGGAATATAACCTTTTCCAAATCTTGTTAGTAGAGGTCCTACTATCATTATTGATCCACGTAAACTTTGACCATCCTTCTTGAATTCATCTGACTCTAAATAATTGAGATCTATATTATTAGACTGAAAAGAATATGAATTTGATGATAGTTTCTGAACATTTACACCAAGTTTTGATAAAAGATTAATTAATCTTTTTACATCTATAATATCTGGAATATTGTTAATTAAAACTTTTTCATCAGTTAAAATCGAAGCACAAATAACCTGAAGAGCTTCATTCTTTGCCCCCTGGGGAGTAATCTCTCCATTTAGTTCAAAACCTCCCTTGATCTTAAAAGTTTCCATTTATTATATATAATTATAAATTTTAATATCTCTTCCTTGGTCTAGTATTTTTCTTAATAGATTTTTTATGCACAAACTTTCTTTTTGGTCGTACTAGAACAGATGAATCTAATAATACCTCATCTGAATTTCTAACATCTATTTTACCATCAGAAAGCTCAAATAAATGATCAAAAATTACAGCGTCAGTAACGCTATCTTTATTCCAATTCAAAAAGCATTTTTTCATGTGATTTGCAATTGTGTATATAAGACCCTCCTTCATTTCTCCATCCTTCCATTTTACTGCCTCATCTATCATAATCTTAATATTATTCCCATAAAATCTATATTTTGGATAATTCTGAGGATATGATAATGGATTAGGTTTAGCCTCTAAAACTTCTTTAGAAGGCTTATCAAATGGAGAATCCGCGTCTAACTTAAAATCAGACATAATAAATAGCTGATCCCATAATTTGTGTTGAAAATCTGGAACATCTCTTAAATGAGGTTGTAAATTACCCATAATAGATATTATAGAATTAGCTAATTTATTTCTCTCCTCCTTAGATTTTCTTGAGGATGCATGATTAATCATCTTCTGAATATGTCTACCATATTCAGGAATTATTAATTGCTCACGACTTGTATTATACTCTAGTTTATCTATCAAAACAAAAAATTTATATTAAATAATTAGTGAAGATTCATTTAAG
The DNA here is from genome assembly GCA_964643205.1 of uncultured Flavobacteriaceae bacterium. Lineage (GTDB taxonomy): Bacteria > Bacteroidota > Bacteroidia > Flavobacteriales > Flavobacteriaceae. The sequence goes on from CAZXST010000003.1 coordinate 15,973, forward strand.
TCGGCAAAATACAAAAAATATATAATAACAGGTTTATGTTATAACAAAATTACATCCTCAACTTTTTCTGAAACTTCTTTGTATTTTTCGATTACATTTTCAGGTCTATTCATTATTACATTAACAGAGATGCTAGTAAAATTATTATTCCTAGATTGCTTCTTTTTAATTATTGCTCCAATATTATCAAAAATGGACTCAATAAGGCTTATTTTATTTTCATCAGACTTAACAATAAACTTGAATAAATACTCACAAGGCCATTTTGAATTCTTCTCTAAAAGTTTAGTTAAATTTTTATAAAAATTTTTATTTGTATGATCCATTTATGTTGTAAATTAATCTAATTACTAATATAGTAGTTATTAATTTTTTTAATTTAAACATTAATAACGATTTTTATAACACATTATTGATAATTCATGGTTAAAAAAATTATAATAACTGGAGGCCCTGGAACAGGAAAAACATCATTAATTGAAGAGTTGAGAAAAAATAACTTCAAATGTTTCGATGAAATTTCAAGAGAAATTACTTTGAAGTATAGGGAAAAGGGAATAAAGCAGCTTTTTTTATCAGATCCTAATTTATTTAGTCAAGAATTACTAAATGGCAGAATTGAGCAGTTTAATAATTCGACAAAACTACAAGCTGATTATGCATTTTTTGATAGAGGAATCCCTGACATTATTGCATATTTAAATTTTAAGAAGGTTGACTTATCAAAAAATATTTTAAAATCAAATGATAAATACAGATATGATATGATTTTTTTATTGGAGCCGTGGGAAGATATATACAAATCTGATAAAATTCGTTATGAATCATTTGATCAAGTAATCACTATAGACAGCTATATAAAAAAAACATATAAGGAGTTCGGATACAGTCCAATTATAGTCCCAAAAGACAATATAAAAAATAGAGTAGATTTTATTATTTATACACTAAAACAAGGCTAAAATGAATAGTCAAAAAAAAATTATTTTCATGGGTACTGCAGAATTTGCAATTCCCTCCTTAGAAAAAATAATTGAAAATAATTATGATGTTTTAGCAGTTGTTACCTCCACTGACAAACCTGCTGGTAGAGGATTAAAATTAAAAGAATCTCCCATAAAACAGTTTGCCAGAACAAATGGTCTAAAAATCCTTCAGCCAAATAATCTAAAAGATCAAACCTTTATAAATCTAATTATAAATTTTAACCCTGACTTAATAGTAGTAGTAGCATTTAGAATGTTACCTGAGATATTGTGGAAAATTCCCAAATATGGAGCCATAAATTTACATGCCTCATTACTTCCAAAATACAGAGGTGCTGCTCCAATAAATTGGGCTATAATCAATGGCGAAAATCAAACAGGTGTATCAACTTTTTTTATAAATAATAAAATTGACACAGGTGATATAATAGACCAATCATTAATAGAAATTTCTAAGAATGAAAATGCTGGGGATATTCATAATAAACTAAAAGAATTAGGTGGAAATGTTTTAATTAAATCTCTAGAAAAAATATTTAGTAATAAGAAAGTCGCAACAAAAAAGCAATTAGTAATTAAATCTTTAAATAAGGCTCCAAAATTAGATAAATCAAATTCAAAAATAAATTGGGATGAATCATCTGAAAATATATACAATAAAATAAGAGGTCTTAGTCCATATCCAGGAGCAAAAAGTGTCTTAGATAATTATAATAAGAAAATTAATGTAATTATATACAAATCTAGTTTCTCTTATAATAAACATAATCATCCTAATGGATTAATTATCATTGAAAAGGGCATGCTTAAGATTGCTACATTTGACGGATATATATGTCCTTTATTAATTAAGTTTGAAGGAAAAAGAACATTAGATGTTAAATCACTAATTAATGGTTTTAATTTTCACAAAAAATGCAAAATGACTTAAGAAGATTAGATGAAATCAAAAAGGGATGTTTAATATTAGCTGACCCTAATATAATTAATGATCCCTATTTCAATAGAGCAATCATTCTAATCACAGAAAATAGCAAAGATGAAGTAGTTGGGTTTATTATAAATAAGCCTCTAGAATATAGTTTAGATGATATTTTTTCAGGTATTGGTAAGAATCATATAATTTATAATGGAGGACCTGTAAATAAAAATAATCTATATTATGTTCATAACATCCCTAATTTAATAAGTAATAGTATAAAAGTTTCTGATAATCTATTTTGGGGGGGTGATTTTGAAGATGTAAAAAATCTTATAAAAAATAATAAGATAAAACCTTATGATATTAGATTTTTTTCAGGATACTCAGGATGGAGTATATCGCAACTGAAAAATGAAATAAAGGAAAAATCTTGGATTATTACTAACAATAGATTTAATGATAAGATATTAAAATCAAAAACAAATGAGCTTTGGAAAGAAGAAATAAAAAAATTAGGTAATGATTATAAAATTTGGTCAAATGCTCCAGAAGATCCAAACTTAAATTAATTTGTTTAAGAAGACCCTAATACTTTTTTAAGATCAGAAACTTGGTTTGTCCATAACATTTTTGATTCTTCAACTTCACCATCCTCAGCAAAATCAGTAACAATTAAAGAAACATCTTTAGTAATTTCGTCAAATTGAATGCGTAACTCAAAATAATAATCTGTATCCTTGTCATCCATCCATTGAAATCGAATTTTTTCTGGCATTTTTTTTGAAACTAAATTTGCCGATTCTTCAGAATCGTCCCAAATAAAAATAAAACTTTCACCTCTAGAGTTGACGTTATCAGCAAACCATTCTGAAAGGCCAGAAGGTGTCGAAATATACTGATATAAAAGTTTTTGGGAAACTTGTATTGGGAATTCCATTTCAAATTGAATTCTATCTGTCATTCTCATATAATTATGATTGTAATATATACATTTATTCTTAAGTTATATAATTATTATTTAAAATAATTTATTAAAGATATGTTGAAACTAAAAAATTTAAATTTTATATTTGCTTCCCTTAAATTATGGCGAGATAGCTCAGTTGGTCAGAGCGTCGGATTCATAACCCGGAGGTCCCGAGTTCAAATCTCGGTCTCGCTACTATTCTTCTAATAAAATTAACTTAATTTCTTTACCAACTGAGTTAGAGTTAATAACTGCTGAGAACCAGTATTCATGTCTTTAAGATTATACCTTTTTTTACTTAATTCATCATCACCGACAAAAACAGCGTAAGGTATGTTATTTTTGTTTGCGTAACCTAATTGTTTTTTTAAACTTAATGGATCCGGATATAATTCTGAAGACACATTGTTTTCTCTCAATTTACTAATTGCATATAATGAAAAAAGAGAGTTTTCTTTGCCAAAATTTAGAAATAAAACATTGACAGAACTACCTGTTACAACTGGGAACAAGTCTAATTCATCTAATACCATATATATTCTATCTAATCCAAAACTAATACCAATTCCACTTAAATTAGATAGTCCGAAAATTTCTGTAAGATTATCATACCTTCCTCCCCCAGCTATAGAGCCTATTGAAACAGTATTAGGTGCTGAAACTTCAAAAATCACACCTGTATAGTAATCAATTCCTCTTGCTAAACTTAAATCAAAATTTAAAGAACAACTTTTAAGACCAAGATCTTCTATTGTTGAATAAATAAATTCTAAATCATTGACTCCTTCTAACCCTGTTAATGAATCCTTAAAAGTTGATTTGAGTAAAGTCATATACTCCTTAAAATTTCCTGCAAAATTTGTTAGCTCAATTATAGTGTTTATAGACTTTTTTGAGAAACCTTTTGATTCTAATTCTTGACCAAAAGATTCTATTCCAGTTTTGTCTATTTTATCTAAAGCAATTGTCAGATCCTTGAACTTATCCTTGCAATCTAATATCTCGGAAAGTCCAACTAAAATCTTTCTATTATTAATTTTTATTGTTGTTCCAACTAATTTTAGTGAATCAAAAATGCTGTCAAACAACTGAATCAATTCAATTTCTTGATAGAGTGATAGTGATCCTATTACATCAGCATCACATTGAAGAAATTCTCTAAATCTTCCTCTCTGAGGTTTATCTGCTCTCCATACAGGTTGAATTTGAAATCTCTTGAAAGGAAAAGTAATCTCATTTTGGTTTTGAACTACATACCTAGCGAAAGGAACTGTTAGATCATATCTTAATGCTTTATCAGATATTTTAGAAGAAATTTCACCTTTGTTACCAGCAACTAAGTCCTGATTGTCCAAACCCTTTAAAAAATCACCTGACTTTAAAATTTTAAAGATTAGTCTATCTCCCTCATCACCATATTTACCCAATAGAGTGCTTGACCTTTCAAAGCTTGGAGTTTCAATTGGATTAAACCCAAACCTCAAAAAGTTATCTTTAATTACATCAATTATATAGTTTCTTTTATATAATTGTATTGAATCAAAGTCTCTAGTCCCTTTTGGTATACCTAGTTTTTTCTTCATATCAAACAAAATTATAATTTAATTATTAGTATTTATTTCTTTTATTAAAATAATTAAATAAAAAAACACCTATTTGAAATAGGTGTTTTTAAAAAATATATTTTGATTTTATCTTATTTTTTTTCAGCAACTACCTCAAATGGCAAGTCAAATATTACATCTCTATGTAATCTAACAACTGCATTATATTTTCCTAATTGCTTTATTAAATTGCCTGTAATCATTATTGCTCGCTTGTCGATTTCAACACCTTTCTCCTTTAGTTCATTCTGAACATTTATATTATTTACAGAACCAAAAAGTTTTTTGTCCTTTCCCACTTTAGATTTTATTTTTATATCTAAAGCTTTAATTTTCTTTGCAATCTTATTTGCATCATCAACTAACTTCTTGTCCTTAACAGCTTGCTGTTTGAGATTTTCAGTTAATATTTTCTTAGCTGAAGAAGTTGCTAGTATTGCTGATCCATTTGGTATTAAGAAATTTCTACCAAAACCATTCTTGACAGTAATGATATCATCCTTAAATCCAACTCCCTCCACGTCTTTTTTTAATATTATTTCCATTTTTAGAAATTTTACTTCAACAAATCAGCCACATATGGCATTAGAGCAAGATGTCTAGCTCTTTTTACAGCAACAGACACCTTCCTTTGATATTTTAATGATGTTCCTGTAATTCTTCTAGGCAATAACTTACCTTGTTCATTTACAAATTTTAATAAAAAATCAGGGTCTTTATAATCAATATACTTAATTCCATATTTTTTAAATCTACAATATTTCTTTACAGTGTTATTGTCTATATTTAAAGGAGTTAAATATCTGATTTCTCCTTCATTTTTTCCTTTTGCTTGCTGTTGAATATTTGACATAACTTTATGCTTTAATTTTTAATTTTTCTCTTCTTTTCTCTGCCCATTCAATTGCATACTTATCCAACTTTACAGTTAAAGATCTCATAATTCTTTCATCTCTTTTAAGTTCAACTTCTAACTTTGAAATTACATTAGATTCAACAGAGTATTGAAAAAGATGATAAAAACCACTTTTCTTGTTTTGAATAGGATAAGCCAACTTTTTTAATCCCCAATCCTCCTTGAAAACAATTTTAGCACCTTTAGATGTCAAAAATTTCTCATATTTTTGGACTGTTTCCTTTATCTGATCTTCAGATAAAACGGGATTTAAAATGAAAACAGTTTCATAATTATTCATTTCTATTTATTTTTTAATGCCTGCAAAAGTAGGTATTTTAAATTGTTTTGACAATTTTTTAGTTTAAATATGCAAATTAGTTAATTTTATGGTTAGAAAACATAAACTATTTTTGAAAATTGACCAGAAATTGTATAATAATTGACCAAGATCCTGAGAATTTAGAAATTCTTAAAAAACTTATAGAAAAACAGACATTTTTTTCAGTATTATCATGTTTTGACAACTTTGTTGATTCAAAACATTTTTTAAATTCTATTAATATAGATGTTATTTTCATTTCATTTAGTCTTCCTAAATTTGATCCATTTGTCTTTTTAGATTCATTAAACTCAGATCCAAAAATTGTGTTTATTAGCAATCAAACAGAGTACGCTTTTAAGAGTTTTCAATACAACACACTAGACTATATAGAACATCCTTTGAATGAAGAAAAAATTCAAAGAATAGAAATGAAATTTCAGAAATTATTTAATAACTCTGATGAAATAAGTAAACCTTATTTATATATAAAAAGTAATCTAAAGAAAAGGAAGGTATATACTAAAGATATTAAATGGGTAGAAGCACTAGGAGACTATGTTAAAGTTGTTACATCAAATTCAAATCTTATAGTATTATCTTCTTTAAGAAACTTTGAAAAAAAATTGCCGAGAAATAAATTCTTAAGAATTCATAAATCATATATTATAAACCTTGATAGGATAGATAATCTTAGTAACAAGACTGTAGAGATTGAATCTGATTTAATTCCTGTTAGCAGAAATAAAAAAGCAGAACTAGAAAAAATGCTAGAATCAAAAATAAACTAGTAATTATCCACATTTAAGATTACATTCACAGAGCTGTAGTTTGAAATTGAATGTAATTTGTCTTTAGATTTTTTAATAAAATTTTTAGTTGCAATTAATGATTGCTTTGAAGGAATTTTTATAAGAATATTTTTTTGATATTTGTTTCTAACCCTATTAATATGTGGGAATTCAGGGCCTAGTATATTGCCTTTAAGAGCTGTAGATAAATTTTTGGCTAACCAGTTTGCAGATTCATTAACAAGTGCAAAACTTTTGTGTTTTACTGTTATCTTAATTAATTTATAAAATGGCGGATATTTAAATTTTTTCCTTTCTTCTATTTGGTTATTGAACATTGAATCATAATCGTTGGAAATAATATGATGAAAAATATCATTTGATGAATTATATGTTTGAATTAACACTTTTCCTCTTTCTAATGATCTTCCTGATCTACCTGCTACTTGTTGAATTAATTGATAGCATCTCTCATATGCTCTAAAATCAGGAAAATTCAATGAATTATCTACATTTAAGACTCCTACTAACTTAACATTTTTAAAGTCTAACCCCTTTGTTACCATTTGTGTTCCAATTAAAATATCAAATTCATTCTTTTCAAAAGATGAGATTATATTGTTAAAACTATTTTTCCCTCTTGTAGTATCATAATCTAGCCTTTTTATTCGATAATTTGGAAATAATTCACTTATTTCAAGTTCTACTTGCTGAGTTCCAAATCCTTTGGAGATTACATCTTTATTTAAGCATGATGGACAGGAATAGATTAAATCAATGTTATATCCACAATAATGGCATCTTAAAGATTTATTATTATAATGATATGTTAAACTAACATCACAATTAACACATCTAGGAGTATAGCCACATTTATTGCATTCAATAATTGGAGAAAAACCTCTTCTATTCTGAAATAAAATAACTTGTTTCTTTTCATTTACTGCTTTATTAATCTGCTCTAAAAGCTCATCACTAAAAATACCTACCATTTTTCCTTCTTTATACTTTTCACCAATATTAATTAACTCAATTATTGGTAGAGGAACATCATTAAATCTCTTGTTTAGACTAACTAGTTCATATTTTTTTAAAACCACTGCATTATAATAACTTTCGATGCTTGGTGTAGCAGATCCAAGTAGAACGTTAGCATCAAAATATTTTGATAAAACAATTGATGAATCTCTTGCATGATATCTTGGTGAAGGTTCATGCTGCTTATAGGATTGTTCATGTTCCTCATCAACAATAATTAATTTTAAATTACTGAAGGGTAACAATAAAGATGATCTTGCCCCTATTATTAATTGAGGCTTCTTTGAGTCTAAAACTTTATTCCAAATTTCAACTCTTTGATTAATTGAAAATCTAGAATGATAAACTATTAATTCTTCTGAAAATACTTCAGACAATCTACTTACCAATTGAGTCGTTAATGCAATCTCTGGAACTAGATATAGAATTTGATTATTTTCTTTTAATATAGACTGAATTATTTTTATATAAATTTCAGTTTTACCTGATGAGGTTATGCCATTAAATAATACTATATTATTTTTTATAAAAGACTCTTTTATTTGATCATATGCATGATTTTGATCACTACTTAATTTAATTTTTTGATTAGAGTTTTTTGAATTATTCTGAATTCTATCTATTTGAATATAAGACTGGTGAAAAATTCCCCTATCAATCATTTTTTTTATAATAGCTGAAGATGAATTAGAGATCTTTTTTAGATCAGATACTTCAATTAAATCATTATTAGTAGTAGAATTCAAAAAAGAAATTAGCACCTTTAATTGTTTAGGTGACCTCTTTAAGCTTTTTTTTAATTCTTTAATTTGCTTATCATTAAAAAATGAATCTGACAGATTAACACACCTTGAAAATTTTGGTTTATATCTAGAATATAATTTCTCATTTATAGATATCAAATTCTTAATGTTTAATGAGTCTAAATGAGTGAAAATATTTCTCTTATTTAATATATCTGAAATTTCATTAATACTTAGAGGTGACTGAGATTCTAAAGCCTGCATTATTAAAAATTCTTCATCATCTAATTCATCAAAATTTGTGTTTGAATCCTCTCTAATGGAAATTACTGTTTCACTCTCAAGTAATAAAATGCTAGGGACAGCCGCTCTAAGGACCTCTCCTATTGAGCACATATAATATTTTGAAATCCACACCCAAAATTTTAATTGGATCTCATTAATTAGTGGTTTTTCATCAATTATTTGATAAATAGATTTAACCTCATAGCTAGTGGGTGAATTAGTGTGTATAGAACTTACTATTGAAGTATAAATCTTCTTTTTTCCAAATGGCACTGCAACTCTCATTCCTGGTTTTAGAAAAGAGTATTCAGCATCATTTATTCCATAAGTAAAGACCTGATTAACCGGAATAGGCAAAACAACATCTATAAAATATTTCATTCTAAAACTTTAAAATCTATTCTATTATCATTGACTAATAAATTTCAAAATAATTTGATCAGCCTAGTAATGAGAAATGCTAATTTACTTATATATAAAATATAGTACTTTTATAAATATATTACAATATAAGTTTATATAATGAAGATCAAATGTATAGCTATAGGAAAAACTAAAAATCAAGAGCTCATTAGTATAATTAAGTCCTATATAAGCAAAATTGAACACTATATAAATTTTGAATTTGTAATTATAAATGACATAAAATCAACAAAGAATAAAAATTTAAAAAAAAATAAAGAAGGCGAATTAATTTTAGATAAAATTAAAAAGAATGAGCATGTAATTGTATTAGATGAAAACGGCAAAGAATATAATTCCCTTTCATTCTCAAATTTTATTCAACATCACATGAACTCCAGTAAAAAAGAGATAATATTTATAATTGGTGGTGCATATGGTTTATCTGAAAAAATATTAGAAAGAGCAAATCATAAAATTTCTTTATCAAAAATGACTTTTTCGCATCAAATGGTCAGAATTTTATTTTTAGAACAGCTATACAGAAGTTTTACTATTATAAGAAACCAACCCTATCATAATTATTAGAAGAAATGAAACTAGTTTTTGCAACAAATAATTCAAATAAAATAAAGGAAGTAAGTAATTTGATTAGTAATCAAATAGAGATTATAAGTCTTAAAGATATTGGCTGTAATGAAGATATAATTGAAAGTAAAAATACAATAATTGATAATGCTATTCTAAAAGCAAATTATATAAAAAATAATTATGGTTACAATTGCTTTGCAGATGATACTGGCCTTGAAGTTGATTTTTTAAATGGCAGACCTGGAGTTTATTCAAAAAGGTTTGCTGGAGAAAATTCAACAGATGAATTAAACATGACAAAACTATTGGAATGCATGAAAGAATGTAATAACAGAAATGCTAGATTTATAACGGTAATTGCCTTAAATATTAATAATCAGGTAATTACTTTTACAGGAGTATGTGAAGGGGAAATTCTAAAACAAAGAAGAGGAAATAATGGTTTTGGCTATGATCCTATATTTTTACCAAAAGGCTGTAATAATTCATTTGGAGAGATGAGTATAATAGAAAAAAATAAAATTGCTCATAGATCTATAGCTGTAAAAAAATTAATTAATTATTTAAATAACTTCTGTTAAATATCAGTTAACCTAAAATATTTATCTTTTTTAAACATCAAAGTTTACTATATTTAGCAATATTTTACAGATGAAAAAAATATTTCTAAATATTCTCCTTCTTTTTTATGCACTTTCTTTTTCACAAGAAATAACTACTGTTAAGGGCACAATCTTAAATGCAAATAACAATATGCCATTAGAAAATGTGAATATTGTTAACCTAAACAAGGTTATTGGAACAGCTACAAATAAAAAAGGGGAATTTGAAATTAGAGTTCAAGTAGATGATACGCTTCATTTTTCATATCTAGGATTTAAATCCATTAAGGTTAGAGTTACAAATGATTGGATTAGATATGGGATTAATACAAGTATTGAATTAACAGAATTGGCTCTAGCACTTGAAGAAGTTGTAGTAAATCAATTAAAGTTAACAGGATATTTAGAGATCGATATAAAACAAGTGCCAATCAATAGAAATTTTAGGTATAGTATTTCTGGTTTATCTAATGTTGGGTATGAGTCAAGTGCCAGACCAACTAGTGCAGCTACTAAAGCATTAAATGCAATTTTTAATCCATTTGATTTCCTTCATAAAATATTTGGAAAACAACCAAATGAGCTTAGAAAACTTAGAAAAATGAAAAAAGATAATAGGATACGTGATTTATTATCCAACAGGTTTGATAGAGAGATGTTACTGGAACTACTTCAACTTGATAGAGTTGATCTAGACTTATTAATTAGTGAATGTAATTATTCCAATGATTTTATTACCAAGGCAAATGATCTTCAAATATTAGATGCTATAAGCGAATGTTATGAAGAGTATAAAGTCTTAAATAGAAGTCTTAAAAATTAATTTATATATTTCTTATTTTTAAAGCTTGGATTAGCCTTAATATCATCATAGAATTTAGCATAAACCACATTTTGATATGGCATCAGCCAAATAAAGCCAATACCTAAAGTAAAAACACATAATATAGCAAGACCCATCAGTCTTAATATTATTCTAAAAAACTTCCATTTATATCCTTTCATCAAATTCATACTCTTAACAAGTGCATCATATGCGCTAATTTCCTTGTCTTCACCCATAATAAAAAATACTTGAGAAAACATTAATGTGGCTATTATTCCAGGAATTATTAATAAAATGAAACCTACACAAATAAGAATACCCATCATAAGATAGGCTAATATCGAATTCACCCAACTAGTTTTAAATGGGATAAATAGATTGTCTATTTCAGGGTTATTATCTCTAGAGATATTTAGAAAAAATATGGTCATTCCAATAGCCAATGGAGGTGCAAAAATTAAAGAAGTAAGATTAGCTCCCCAATCTGCTCCTGCTATTCCCCATCCTACAACTCCTACAGCTAGAGTAATTAATACGACAAGCAGACTTCCACCTATAGCCAAACCCCACCTACCTTTTAAAGAGGCGTAAGCTTCTTTCATTATTTTTGAATTTTCCATAAATATTTGTTTATTATTTGAGCGGCAAAATTAATAATTAAATCTAAATAAATAACTATCTTCGCAAATTACTTTTATTATTAATTATGTCATCTTTTTCATTAAATGCGATTTCACCAATTGACGGAAGATACTCTGAAAAAACAACTGTCCTTTCAAATTATTTCTCAGAGAAATCACTTATAAAAAATAGACTTATAGTTGAAATAGAATACTTTATATCACTTTGTGAAATACCATTGCCTGAGTTAAAATCATTTAAAAAATCTGATTTTAAAAAACTTAGAGAGATTTATGAAAATTTCTCTGATAAAGATGCAATAGCTATAAAAGAAATTGAAAAGAAAACGAATCATGATGTTAAAGCCGTTGAATATTTTATTAAAAATGAATTTGATAAACTTAATATAAATGAATACAAAGAATTTATTCACTTTGGATTAACCTCCCAAGACATAAATAATACAGCAATTCCACTTAGCTTAAAATATGCATTAAATGATGTGTATTATCCTGAATTAGATACCATCATTTCATATCTTAATGAATCTTCAAGAAAATGGTCAAAAATTCCGATGTTAGCAAGAACTCATGGTCAACCAGCTTCTCCAACAAGGCTTGGTAAAGAAATCGATGTATTTAAAGTAAGGGTTACAGAACAATTAACTCTTTTAAAATCGATTCCAATAGCTGCAAAATTTGGTGGTGCAACTGGCAATTACAATGCGCATAATCTGGCTTATCCCAAAATTGATTGGAGAGAGTTCTCAAAGAAATTTGTATCAAAAAATTTAGGATTAAAACATTCATTTCCAACTACGCAAATAGAACACTATGATCATCTAGCAGCAATTTTTGATAACATTAAAAGAATAAATAATATTTTAATTGATCTCAACAGAGATCTATGGTTATATATATCTATGGATTATTTTAAACAAAAAATAAAAGATGGTGAAATAGGAAGTTCTGCAATGCCACATAAAGTAAATCCAATTGATTTTGAAAATAGTGAAGGTAATTTAGGTATAGCTAATGCAAATTTTGAGCATCTTTCATCAAAGCTTCCTATTTCTAGATTGCAACGTGATCTTACTGATAGTACAGTTTTAAGAAACATAGGAGTTCCTTTTGCGCACACTCTGATTGCTTTTAAGTCTATAGTAAAAGGATTAAATAAACTGATTGTTAATAAAGAAAAAATATCAACCGATCTTAACAATAATTGGGCTGTGGTAGCTGAGGCTATTCAAACAATATTAAGACGAGAATCTTATCCTCAGCCGTATGAGGCTCTAAAATCTCTTACAAGAATAAATTCTAATATATCAAAGGAAGAAATTCATAACTTTATTAATGAATTAGATGTTCATGATAACATTAAAAAAGAGTTGCTCAAAATAACTCCAGAAAATTATACTGGCATATAAATTATTGATGATATGCAAATATTAAATAAGAATAAATCAACATTATATTTAATTATACCATTTTTTATCTCTGTTATTTTATTTAGTTGTTTTGAAGATAGTGATGACAATATAGTATTTGCAAGTAACATAAATGATTTTGTTTGGAAAGGTATGAATGCTAGTTATCTCTACAAGCAAAATATAGAAGATCTAGCTAATAACAGGTTTTCATCATCAGAAGAATATGCTGATTTTTTAAATCTATTTGAAAATCCTGAGGATCTATTTGAAAGCCTAATTTATCAGAGAGAGACAATAGATAGATTTAGCTTTATAGTAGATGACTATATTGCACTTCAACAATACTTCAGTGGAATTTCAAATAGTAATGGAATGGAATATGGCTTAAGATATGCCCCCGGAAGTAGTTATGATATATATGGATATGTCAGATATGTTCATCCAAATACTGATGCAGAAGAAAATAATATTCAAAGAGGAGATGTATTTAATAAAATTAATAATACTCCTCTAACAATTGACAATTACTCAGATCTTTTATCTTCTGATAGCTATACAGTTAATTTTGCTAATTACTTAGATCAAAATACTTCAGAGACCTCTGATGACCAAATAATATCAAATGACATAAACATTGAACTAAATAAAGTTTCATATGAGAAAAATCCTATTCATATCTCATCGATAATAGAAACCCAAAATCAAACTGTAGGCTATCTGATGTTTAATAGATTTATTGGTGATTATGATGATGAATTAATTAGTGTTTTTTCAAATTTTAAATCTAATAATATTAGTGACTTAATTCTAGACTTAAGATATAATCCTGGGGGTTCAGTAAATACTTCTATTCTGCTTTCAAGTTTGATTACGGGACAATTTACTGGTGAGATAATAAGTACAGAACAATGGAATGATGAAATTCAAGCCTATTATCTTAATAATGATCCTGAATTTCTAATTAATCGATTTGTTGGAAATAGTAATAGTTTAAATTTAAATCGTGTCTTTATTATAACAACTCAAAGTTCAGCATCAGCAAGTGAACTTGTTATAAACTGTCTAGATCCGTATATAGATGTTATTCATATTGGAACTAACACCTATGGAAAATACCAAGCATCTGTTACATTATATGATTCTGAAAGTTTTACTATTGAAGGTGCAAATCCAAATCATACATATGCACTACAGCCGCTTGTTCTAAAAACTCTAAATTCTATAGGCAACACCGATTATTTTAATGGTTTAGCTCCTGATATAATTCATGAAGAAAATACTGCTAATCTTGGCGTTTTAGGGGATGAAAATGAGCCTCTTCTTGCAATTGCATTGCAACAAATAACATTAGATAGAAAAGTAATTGATATGATTAGTCCTATAAAGCTCATTGATGACAGTAATAGATTTGAATTATTGCATAAAGAGATGTATATTGAACTAAAGACTGATTTTTTTAAAAATAAATAAATTGTAAATGAATTTTAAAAAATTTTCAAAGAGAGAGAAAATTCTATTATTATTTATAATTTTTGCTGCAATCATAAGATTAATGCCTCATCCTCCCAATTTTGCACCTATAACTGCAATGGCTCTATTTGGTGGTTTGAATTTTCAGAACAAAAAACTAGCATATTCTATCCCGCTTCTAGCAATGATAATATCTGATTTATTTCTTGGATTTTATTCTATATCAATTTTTGTCTACACTTCATTTATAGCTATTACATTTATAGGAACTGTGATTAAAAAAATTAATATATCTAATATATTTTTAAGCAGCCTATTGTTTTTTATAATAACTAATCTAGGGGTTTGGATTCTGGGTTATCCAATGACTCTTGAGGGACTTTTAACCTGTTTTACCCTAGCACTACCTTTTTTTGGATATGCCTTAGCAGGAGACTTATTTTTCAGCCTATTATTTAAGTATGGCTTTAAAGCAGTAGAAAAAAAATATCTAATTCATTCAAATTAATCTTCTAAAAGAGGTTTCTCAATTTCCTCAGAAGCAACGTTTAATTTTGAGTTTCCAGATGATATTTTAATAACATCTTTATCTATCTTTTTAAATTCCTTAGTACTATCATTATAATGGTTAACTGCTGTTCCTAGGGTATTTCCTAGTTTATCATGATAAGTTTTATAAGCATTTAAGTGCGTAGATAATTTTTCAACATTCTTCAAAATAT
The DNA here is from genome assembly GCA_964643205.1 of uncultured Flavobacteriaceae bacterium. GTDB lineage: Bacteria > Bacteroidota > Bacteroidia > Flavobacteriales > Flavobacteriaceae. Next base: position 31,192 of record CAZXST010000003.1, read on the forward strand.
CATTAATAGAATCCTCTACCTTTAGATTATGCAGTGCTTTTACAGTAATCTGAAGCATTGGAAATAAACTCATGGGAGATACTATCATTACTTTTTTTGTATAAGCATATGAAACTAAATCTCTCTGATTTATTTTTAATGTCCCTACCCTGCTATTTAACAAATCTTGATATAACCCATCAGCAGGTATAAACATATATGCATAATCTGTAGTGTTCTCATTTGGTCTAATGTACTTTGCTGTTTCATCAATTCTACTTTTAATATCAGATTTAAATTTCTTTTCCAAATCAACTAGTTCATCTTTATTTGAACATTCTATCATCTTGTTATAATTGTCAAGAGAAAATTTTGCATCAATTGGAATTATATACTCACCTACTCTAACAATAGCATCAACTGCCTCTTTGTTTTTAAATGAATGTTGCATTTGAAAAAGCTCAGGTGGAAGCACATTTGCTAATAAATTTTCTAACTGTATTTCGCCCAAGACTCCCCTTTGTTTCTGATTTCCTAAAATCTTTTCTAAAGTCTTCATTTGATTGGCAAAACTTAAAACTTGTTCATTGGTTCCCTTAATTTTTTCTAATTCAGTAGTTACATCCTTTATAACCTTATTAGATTCCTTAAACTGTTGTGTTATATTAGAACTTGATGTTTTATGAAAATCATTAATCTGCTTATTTATATCTTTTAATTTAGATTCAATTTCTGTTCTACTTTCCTTAGAATTTGCATCAATTTCCTTTCTTATTTCTTGAATTTGAGAACTCAGTGAATTTGAAAATTGAATTAAGTCATTTGTAGATGTTGATCCAATAGCGGTTTTTGATTTATAGACTAGATATATTAGCCCTAATATTATAATACATAAAAAACCAATTACTATTTCCACAGTGATAGAATTAATAGAAAAACAATTTACGAAATTTTAGTGACCAATAAACAAATAAGAAATTAAAAAATTACTCTATTTACTCAAGTACATTTTTCTCCTAGAATAAAGCTCATAAAATTGGTCATCTTGAAGATTATCAATAAATAAAATACTCTCACCTGTACTTTTCATCTCAGGACCAAGTTGCTTATTTACATTAGGGAATTTGTTAAATGAAAAAACAGGTTCCTTAATAGCATATCCGTTATATGTAGGACTAAACTTAAAGTCTTCAATTTTCTTTTTTCCTAACATAACTTTAGTTGCATAATTTACATAAGGCTCCTTGTAAGCTTTTGAAATAAAAGGAACTGTTCTTGATGCTCTTGGGTTTGCCTCAATTATATATACCATGTCATCTACTATTGCAAATTGAATATTAATAAGGCCAACAGTATTTAAAGCTTTCGCAATTTTTATTGTATGATCTTTAATTTGTTCAAGAACTAAATCGCCTAAATTAAAAGGTGGCAAGCAAGCATTACTATCACCAGAATGAATACCGCATGGTTCTATGTGTTCCATTATTCCTATTATGTAAACATTTTTACCATCACATATAGCGTCCGCCTCTGCTTCAATAGCTCCATCTAAATAATGATCTAAAAGAAGGTTATTATTTGGTATTTTCCTCAATAAATCATCTACATGCTCCTTAAGATCTTTCTCATTTATTACAATTTTCATTCCTTGTCCACCAAGAACATAGGAAGGTCTAATTAAAATTGGGAAATCTAATTTTCTTGACACTTTAACAGCTTCATCTACACTAGAGGCTGTATCAAATTTTGGGTAAGGAATATTGTTTTCTTTTAAAAGTGTTGAGAATGAGCCTCTATCCTCAGCTAAATCTAATGATTTGTAATTTGTTCCGATTATATTTATTCCATATCTGTCTAATTTTTCAGACAATTTTAATGCAGTTTGACCCCCTAATTGAACAATAACACCTTCAGGCTTTTCATGTCTAATTATATCATATATATGCTCCCAAAATACTGGTTCAAAGTAGAGCTTGTCAGCAATATCAAAATCAGTAGAAACTGTTTCAGGATTACAATTAATCATTATTGTTTCATATCCACATTCTGAGCTTGCTAAAACACCATGGACACAGCAATAATCAAATTCTATTCCTTGACCTATTCTATTTGGTCCTGAACCTAAAACAATAATTTTTTTCTTATCACTAACTACGCTTTCATTGTGAGAATAAACTTTACCTTCCTTATTTTGTATCTCATTTTCAAAAGTAGAATAATAGTAAGGTGTACTTGCTGTAAATTCAGCAGCGCATGTATCTACTAGCTTATAAACCCTGTTAATATTCATTTCTTGACGTTTTTTATAAACTTGACTTTCTAGACAATTTAAAATATGAGCAATTTGACGATCGCCATATCCTTTTTGTTTAGCCTCTAGGAGTAAATCTCTTGATATTGAATCAATAGAATATTTAGAAATTTCTTTTTGCAGTAAGTAAAGCTCTTCATATTGCCTTAAAAACCACATGTCAATTTTAGTCAATTCATTAATTTCACTTAATGACATCCCTATTTGTATGGCATCAAAAATTACAAAAACCCTATCCCAGGATGCATTTGTTAATTTACTAATTATTTGATCTTTATCCTTATAACTCTTCCCATCTGCTCCAATTCCATTTCTTTTAATTTCCAAAGATTGGGTAGCTTTATGAAGAGCTTCTTGAAAGCTTCTTCCAATACCCATTACCTCACCAACTGATTTCATTTGTAACCCTAACCTCCTATCACTACCTTCAAACTTATCAAAATTCCATCTTGGAATTTTCACAATTACATAATCTAAAGTAGGCTCAAATAAGGCTGATGTAGATTTTGTTATTTGATTTTCTAATTCATCTAGGTTATATCCTATTGCTAATTTCGAAGCTATTTTTGCAATTGGATAACCAGTAGCCTTACTTGCCAAAGCAGATGATCTTGAAACCCTAGGATTAATTTCTACTGCTATAATATCTTCATTTTCATCAGGACTTACAGCAAACTGAACATTACATCCACCTGAAAAATCACCTATACTTCTCATCATCTTAATTGCCATATCTCTCATTTTTTGATAACAAGTATCGCTAAGTGTCATCGCAGGAGCAACTGTTATTGAATCCCCTGTATGAATTCCCATAGGGTCCATATTCTCAATAGAGCATATAATTACCACATTGTCATTAGAGTCTCTAAGCAATTCTAATTCATATTCCTTCCATCCTATTAAAGCTTTATCTATCATTACCTCATGAATTGGAGATATTTCCAAACCTCTAGTGAGTAACTCATCGAAATCCTCCTCTTTATAAACTATAGAAGCTCCAGCACCTCCTAGAGTAAATGAAGCTCTAACACAAAGAGGGAATCCAAATTCTTGTGCAATTTCCTTTCCTTTTAAATAAGAAGTAGCAGTGGCTTGTGGAGCCATTGCAATTCCAATATCAAGCATTAAATTTCTAAATTGTTCTCTATCCTCAGTAATATTTATTGCATTAATATCAACGCCTATGATTTCTACATTATTTTCTTCCCAAATTCCTTTTTCATCAGCTTCTATACATAAATTCAGAGCGGTTTGTCCTCCCATTGTTGGAAGAACTGCATCAATTTGAGGATGTTCTTTTAAGATTTGATCAATTGAAGTAGTAGTTAGAGGTAATAAATATACATGATCAGCCATTACTGGATCGGTCATTATTGTTGCTGGGTTTGAATTTATTAGTATGGTTTCTATACCATCTTCTCGAAGAGATCTTAAGGCTTGTGATCCAGAATAATCAAACTCACATGCCTGGCCAATTATTATAGGGCCCGAACCGATTATAAGTATTGATTTTAATTTATCTCTTTTAGGCATTAGGCACTTTATTTTAGTAAAAATAATTATCAAAAAGATAAAAAAAAAGGTGTTACCTAACGTAACACCTAATATAATATCAACAATTGTTAATCATTATTATTTATGACTTGTTTCAGAAGACACTGAAAGTTTTTTTCTTCCCTTAGCTCTTCTACGAGAAATAACTTTTCTACCACCAACTGTAGACATTCTCTCCCTAAAGCCATGCTTATTTTTTCTCTTCCTTTTTGATGGTTGAAATGTTCTTTTACTCATTTTTTTTGATTTAACTTAATCTGCTTAAAATATATTATTAAGCTGCCGGCAAAGATACAAAGACTTTTTACTTTAACAAATCTATTAATTAATATTATCTTTAGTTTTTATTAACTTTATTCATTGAAATTTACATAGACTTATGATTCATAAATACATAAAATTATTTCTTTGTTTTGCTTGTATTGGATTATCAACATTGCAGTTTATGGAGGGGTTTATTGGAAATGGAATAATGTACTTAACAATAGCATTAATTATTCTGTTTCTATTTTTTAAGAATGAATTTCTACTTTTAGCATTTTTCCAACTTAGAAAACAAAATCTTGTTGGAGCTGATAAATGGTTGAATAGGATTAAAAATCCTTCTACGGCATTAGTTAAAAAACAACAAGGTTACTATAATTATTTGAAAGGTTTAATAACATCTCAAAAAAACATGAATGAAGCTGAAAAATATTTTAAAACTGCTATTAGTTTTGGTTTAAATATGGATCATGATTTAGCAATGGCAAAATTAAATTTAGCTGGAATTGCGTTTACTAAGAGAAGAAAGCTTGAAGCGCAGAAACTGCTTCAAGAAGCTCAAAGATTAGACAAGAATGGAATGCTTACAGATCAAATTAAAATGATGAAAAATCAAATGAAAAGATCTCATATTCCAAATCAACACTTTGGATCAAGTAGAATGGGTAGAAGGTAGAATTTTAATTTTCTATAATCTTGATAAGATTCTGGTTAAACCACTTTGCTCTAGTTATAATCATTTCATGTCTTCCATTCTCTATTACAATCGAATCTTTTATATATTTTATGGGAAAAATATGATCTGAATTACCATGAATGTGTATAATACCATCTAAAGTTGTTTCTTGATCCCAATTTAAGAGACAATTAATACTCCATCTCAAATAATTTTTATCTCTGACTGTTAAATATCTGTCTGCAAGATTAATTCTTTTATATATTTTATCAATTTTAGAATATTTTAAAAATTCAAAAAAATTATTAAAAGTGCTCATCGGGAATATCATGTGAATATTTGTTGCCCTAATTAATCTAAAATTTTTAGGTAGCTCCTTATTGTTTTTAATACTAGAAATAATTATTAACTTTTTTGTTGAGATTAACTTGCTAAGTTCTTGTACAATAACACCTCCAAAAGAAACCCCTATCAATATTACATTTTCATGTTTAATTTCATTTGAAAGTCTAACACAATAATCATTAAGTGTTTCATCTCTAATTGGCATAAACCAATCTAATAAATGAACACAGTATTTGTCTTTTGAGAAATATAAATACTCAAATATCAATGAATTAGCCCCCAACCCTGGCATTAAATAAATATGTTGTTTATTATTAACCAATTTTATTATACAAAAGACTATCTGTGTTTTTTTTTATAATTTTGTAGTCCTTATTGCTATAAATTTATGGAAATTAATGATAATACATTTTTAAGACAATTTGAAACCAAAACAAATGGGAAGCTTGCTATTATAGAGTATTCTCTTCAAGATAGAAAAATTTTCTTAACTAAAATAGTTGCTCCAGAAATTAAAAATAAAGATTTATTTGTTGATGATTTTATCTATAATGTATTAGAAATAATTAGTGAACGTAACATAAGTGTAGTGCCAACAGTTCCAAAGATTACTAAGTATATAAGAAAAAACAGAAGATATAAGTCACTTCTTCCTGTTGGAATAAGAATTTAATTAAGCTAGACATTCCTCTTGTATTTTTTCCTCTACCCTAATGTACCCATCCTTGTCAATTTCATTTATTTTAACAGGTTTTAATTTATTTGTTAATTCAGGATTCCATGGCGTTCTAACCCTTAAATAATTTTCAGTGTAACCATAAATATATCCTCTTCTGTTTTCAGTTTCATATAATACAGTTTTATCTAAATCTATTTGACTTTCATAAAAAATTCTTCTTTTTTTATCAGATAATGACCTAAGGATCATACTCCTTTTTGTTCTAACTTCTTTAGGAACTTGAAAATTCATTGTTGATGCAAGTGTGTTGTTTCTTTCAGAATAAGTAAAAACATGCAAATAAGATATTTTTAATTCTTTTAAAAAGTCTAATGTCTCCATAAAATATTCATCAGTTTCTCCGGGAAATCCCACTATTACATCTACACCAATACATGCATTAGGAATTGTTTCATTAATGTGGTTAATTCTATCAATGAAAAGATCTTTGTTATATCTTCTCTTCATACTTTTTAATATTTCATTGCAACCACTTTGCAAAGGGATGTGAAAATGTGGAACAAATAATCTACTTTTAGCTAGAAATGAAATTATTTCTTTACTAAGCAGATTTGGTTCTATTGATGATATTCTAAACCTAGAAATATTTTCAGATTTATCCAATTCCTTGATTAAATCAAAAAAAGTGTTTTCATGTTTTTTATTCCCATATTCACCCTTTCCATAATCTCCGATATTTACTCCTGTAAGAACAATCTCTTTTACTCCCTGTGAAGCAATTATTTCTACATTATTTTTAATATTTTCAAGGGTGTCACTTCTAGATATACCTCTAGCTAATGGGATTGTACAATATGTACACTTATAATCACATCCATCCTGAACTTTTAAAAAGGCTCTAGTTCTATCATTTGACGAATAGCTGCTAATGTAAGTATCAACACTAGTTATATCGCATGAATATATATTTGGATATTTGTTTTTTGATAAATCTCCTATATAATCTAATATATTGAACTTCTCATTAGCACCAAGTACTAAATCCACTCCTTTAACATCTGATAATTCATTGGGTTTTAATTGGGCGTAACAACCAATTGCAACTATAAATGCATTAGGATTTAATCTATTCATTTTCCTAACTACACTTTTAAACTTATTATCAGCATTTTGAGTTACAGAGCAAGTATTAATTACATATATATCTGCCTTTTGTGTTGCACTAACAATTTTATAATTCTCTCTTTGAAAACTTCTAGATATTGTTGAAGTTTCAGAGAAATTTAATTTGCAACCAAGAGTATAAAATGCTACTTTTTTTATAACAGACATTCTCGTAAATTTATAAAGGGTTGTAAATTTACAATTTAATAGTAATATGAAAAAAAACAAACCTAAAAGAGAAATATATTCTATTTATAATCTTGCAGTATTGATCTCTGTATTATTGGTTTATTCTTGTACAAATAATACTGAAATTGACTCTAAGTTAGTTTTTAGATACAACGAACATAAAAACATAAATTCATTAGATCCCGCTTTTGCTAAAGATATTGCTAATATTTGGGCTGTAAACCAACTTTTTAATGGATTAGTAGAGATGGATGAAGAATTAAGAGTGATTCCATCAATTGCTAAAAACTGGACAATTTCTGATGATGGATTAACATATAGTTTTATTCTAAATAATAATATTAAATTTCACAAGCATCCCAAATTAACTAAAAGAAATGTTACAGCACATGATTTTGTGTACAGTTTTGATAGACTCTTAGATCCGATATTAGCCTCTCCCGGAGGATGGGTTTTTAATAAGGTAGAAAATTATCAAGCAATTAATGATACTATTCTAGAAATTAAACTAAAGGAGCCCTTTAATGCATTCCTTGGCATACTTACCATGAAATATTGTTCAGTTGTACCAAAAGAAATTGTAGAATATTATGGTGATAAATTTAGATCTAATCCTATTGGGACAGGCCCATTTAAATTTAAGAGATGGGAAGAAAATATAAAACTAGTTTTTAGAAAAAATATTGAATATTTTCAAAAGGACTCAATTGGAAATTCATTACCCTATCTTGAGTCAGTTGCTATTACTTTTTTACAAGATAAGCAGAGTGAATTCCTACAATTCATCCAAGAAAATTTAGATTTTGTATCAGGATTAGATGATTCCTATAAAGATGAAGTGATAAGCAGTAAAGGAGAGTTAAAGGATGAGTACATTAATAAGATTAATTTAATAAGAGGTCCCTATTTAAATACTGAATATTTGGCATTTTACTTAGAATCAAGTAAAAATGAAATTAAATCAGAATTACTTAGAAAGGCTGTAAACTATGGATTTGATAGAAATAAAATGATAAAATATCTGAGAAATGGCATTGGAATTCCAGCAAATGGAGGATTTATACCAATGGGCCTTCCAGGTTATTCAGATAAAACTGGATACACATATAATCCAGATTATGCTAAAGAATTAATCAGTCAGTATAAAAGAGACTTTAAAGAAATACCAAACCTAAAATTAACAACTACCAGTAATTATTTAGTTTTTTGTGAATATATCCAAAAAGAGCTAGAAAAAATAGGTCTTCAAATATCTATAGATGTTATTCCTGGAGCCTCCTTAAAAGAAGCAAAAGCAAATGGAAAATTAGATTTTTTCAGAGCAAGTTGGGTAGCAGACTATCCAGATGCTGAAAACTATTTATCCCTTTTTTATTCCAAAAATTTTGCACCAAAAGGACCTAATTATACTCATTTTTCAGATAAAGAATTTGATGCGCTATATGAAAGTGCGCTGGGTGAGACTAATCAAAACAAAATAGAGTTTATATACAAAAAAATGGATTCATTGATTATTAGTAAATCGATAATTGTTCCTCTATTTTATGATGAAGTAATAAGATTTACTAGAAAAAATTTGGAAGGTATGCAGATCAATGCAGCAAATTTACTAGACTTAAGGTATGTAAAGAAGATTACTGAATTTTAATGATTTAGAAAAATCAACTATTTATAACTCTGAAAGATACTTTTTCATTATGACATTATCCACTTTAAATCCATTACGTGAATAAAAGTTTATCAGTTTTTTATCGCAAAATAATGTTATTCTATAGCATCCCTTTCTCCTGGAAATTTCAATTAATTCCTTAATAAGCGATACTCCTACCATTTTTCCTCTAACCTCGGCATCAACCACAATATCTTCAATATGCCCAGCAGCTTCTCCTCTTATCTTATTCTCTATTACCACACTTCCATATGCTACAATTCTATTATTATAAATGCCAACGATTGAATTTGAGCTAGTATTAGAATTGAAATCATTCCACGCCTTCTTTCTGTCTATTTTTTCAAGATCAATGTTTTTAAGTTGATTTAAAAGAATAAAAACATCATTAATGTCATCTTCTTTAACAGGTCTAAAATTAATTTTTGACATTTATTTTTTTTATAAAAGTAAAAAAAAAGCCCTTCATTGTATCTTGAAAGACTTTTATCATAATCTAATACAATTCTATTACTTCTTAAATTTAGCGTATTTAGTTCTAAATTTATCAACTCTTCCTGCTGTGTCTACAAGTTTTGCTTTACCTGTGTAATAAGGATGAGAAGATCTAGATATTTCTAACTTAACTAAAGGATATTCTTTTCCCTCTACATCTATAGTTTCTGAAGTTTGTGCAGTAGACTTAGCTAAAAAAACATCATTATTTGACATATCTTTAAAAGCCACTAGCCTGTAATCTTTCGGATGAATTTCTTTTTTCATCATTTTTTGTTTTGAGGTGCAAATTTATATATTTTTTATAATTATACAATATTAGATTAAACTTAATTTAATTACACCTATTTGTCTTTTCTTATATTTGCATAATATAAAAAATTGACTATGGAAATAGATGTAAAAAAAATATCAGCAGATCTTGGAATTAAATTAGGTTTATTACTTTTTTTATCAAATGCTGTCTTTTATGTAATTGATATAGAATTATTTCTTGATTGGAAAATATCAATAATCTTTCTCGTTTTAGTTGTTGGTTCTGGGATTTACTCAATATTAAACTCCAGAAAGAAGTTAGGAGGCTATATAAATTGGACTGATGCATTTGTATCCTATATGGCTTGCGTTGCTGTAGGAATGCTTGTAGCAACACTAACACAAATATTCATATTTGTAATTTTAGATCCAGGTGCAGCTGA
>CAZXST010000004.1:0-27597 GCA_964643205.1 uncultured Flavobacteriaceae bacterium
TCAATACTCCTGTTAGTGTAAACTTGCGTAGCAGCTAAACTTGAATGACCTAACAAGTCTTTTACTGCATTTAAGTCAGCCCCATTGTTTAATAAATGAGTTGCAAATGAATGCCTTAAAATGTGTGGACTTTTTTTAACTTTTGTGGAAACATAATCAAAGTACTTATTAGTAATTCTGTAAACTAAATTTTCATATATTTTTTCACCCTTAGATGTTAAAAATAAAAAGTCCTTATTATGAATTTTTTTTAATTCATTTCTATAATCCATATACTCTTTCAATAATGAAATTGTAGATTCTAACATGGGTATAAATCTTTCCTTATTTCTTTTTCCAAGAACTTTTATTCTCTTAGCTGAAAAATCTATATCCTTTATCTTAATACCAATTAGTTCTATTCTTCTTATTCCTGTTGAATACAACATTTCTATAATTAGTCGGTCTCGCCTACCTTCAAAAGTGTTTTGAAAATTATTAATATCTAGAGCACTTATTACTTCTTTTTCAGAAAATGGTAATTGGATTATTTTTTTTGTTTTTAATGCTCTATGATTATCAAGAGGATTTTTCTTTATTTTCTCAATCTTTAACAAAAACTTGTAATAAGTATTTAAAGAAGAAATCTTTCTGTTTATTGATCTATTTGAAATTTTAGATTCAACAAGTTTTACAATCCATGATCTTAACTGAGAGTAATCAGCCCTGTTTATTGAAGATTGATCAAATTCATTTTTGTTATAATCTGAAAATGACATAATATCATTCTCATATGCTTTTATGGTGTTATGAGAATATTTTTTCTCTAATTGCAGATAATCTATAAAAGACTTTATACTCATAGGGTATGAATCTAAAATCTAAAATTACTAAAAAAGCTATTGTTTAATCTTTAAGACTAGAAATAATATTATATTTCTTCTTGGTCTCTTAGTCGTTGAATGTACTGGGCCTTTTGAATAACAGCTCTTCTTTTTACAGATGATTTTGTAAATTCCTTTCTAGTTTGAAGTGACTTTTTAGTTCCAGTCTTATCAAACTTTCTTTTGAAACGCTTAAGCGCTCTATCAATATTTTCTCCTTCTTTAATTGGAATTATTAGCATATTACAAACCCCCTTTCTTTAAAATGTGTTGCAAATATAAACTAATTCTAAACTAATAAAAGAGTTATATCAATAAAATTTAAGATTTTATAGCTTCTAAATATTTATTAAGTTGTTCCTTAACAATTGGAAATAAGAAGAATAAACCTATCATATTTGGGAACACCATTGCAAAAATCATTGCATCTGAAAAGGCCCATATTGAATTCATACTCGCTGCAGCTCCAATTATAACAAAAACTAGGAATAACACCTTGTAGGTCATATCAGCAACTTTACCTCTACCAAACAAATATTTCCATGATTGAAGTCCATAGTAAGACCATGAAATCATTGTTGAAACAGCAAATAGAACAACTGCTATAGTTAAAAATACACCAGAGTATGGTATATATTCAGCAAATGCCTTAGAAGTAATCCCTGCACCTTCGTACATAACACCATCAATCATAACTCCTCCCATTCCATCTCCACCATATACAAATGCTCCAGTAGAATTAAAAATGATTATTACAAGTGCTGTCATTGTACAAATTACAACAGTATCAATAAAAGGCTCTAATAATGCTACTAATCCCTCAGAAGCAGAGTATTTTGTTTTTACAGCAGAGTGAGCTATTGAAGCTGAACCAGCTCCGGCTTCATTAGAAAATGCAGCTCTTTTAAATCCTACCATTAAAACGCCTATAAAGCCTCCAACTCCCATAGCTGTAGGATTAAATGCTTCTTTTATAATTAAACCTATAGCATCATCAACAAATGAGAAATTAGCACACAATATATATATACATGCCAAGATATAAAGCAACGCCATAAATGGAACTATTTTTTCCGTAACAGATGCTATTCTTTTAATCCCACCTATGATTATAATTCCAACAAAAGTTGCTAAAATTACCCCGATCATTGCGCCTGCAAAAGTAGATTCATAACCGAATAGGTCTTTTAATACAATAGTGGCTTGATTAGACTGGGCGGCATTACCTCCACCAAAAGATCCTCCAATACAAAAAATTGCAAATAAAGCAGCTGCAACCTTTCCAAGAGTTGCAAATCCTTTTGATTTTAGTCCCTTACTAATATAGTGCATTGGTCCTCCATATACTACACCCTCTTCGTCAACATCTCTATAGTGAACACCCAGTGTACATTCAACAAATTTTGTTGACATACCCAGTAGTCCACAGATTATCATCCAAAATGTTGCTCCCGGACCTCCAAGAGCAATTGCAAGTGCAACACCTGCTATATTTCCATTTCCGACAGTACCTGATACTGCAGTAGCTAATGCTTGAAAGTGAGAAACTTCTCCATCTTTAGAATCAGAATCACTTTTTTCAATTTCATCATATTTTCCTCTAACAACATTAATTGAAGTCCAAAAATACCTGATGTTTGGAAAACCAAAATACAACGTAAAAAATAGTGCACTACCTACCAATAGGAATATAACGAAAGGATATCCTGCAACCTCAAAAAACACTAAATCGCTGAAAAAATCTGATATAGGCTTAAAAGCTTCATCAATTCTTTTATCTAAGCCTTTTTCTTGTGCAAATGATAACATCGGTATTATAAACGTCAAAAGTAGTAGTTGAATTTTTTTCATAATTATTTTGGTTAGTATGAGAGGATGCAATATGAGGAAAAAAAAAGATTATTAAAAATTTTATTTTAAATATCCCATTTCTTTCATCCATTTATCATTATAAATTTTATCAATATATCTACTTCCGTGATCATGAAAAAGGACAACTACAATATCATCCTTAGTAAAATGCTCTGCTAGTTGTAATACACCCTTTATAGCTGCACCAGCAGAATTTCCTAAAAACATTGCTTCTTTTTTAACAAGTTCTCTACAATATAAAGCAGCATCCTTGTCCGTAACCTTAGTAAAACCATCAATTATATCAAAATCTATATTTTCAGGGATCATATCCTCACCTATTCCCTCAGTTTTATAAGGATAAATTTCGTCCTTATCAAATATGCCTGTTTCATGAAATTTCTTTAGAACAGATCCATATGCATCAACACCCCAAACCTTTATACTAGGGTTCATTTCCTTTAAATATTTGCCAATTCCAGAGATTGAACCCCCAGTACCAACACCCACTACAAAATGAGTAATTTTACCTTCTGTTTGTTTCCATATTTCTGGTCCTGTAGACTCATAATGTGCCTTAGTATTGCTTAGATTATCATATTGATTTACATACCATGAATTAGGGATTTCTTCTGATAATTTTTTAGAGACAGAATAATATGATCTTTCATCTTCAGGATCTACGTCTGTAGGGCAAACAATTACTTTTGCGCCATAAACTCTTAATGCATCAAGTTTTCCTTTGGACTGTTTGTCTGATGCTACAAATATGCACTTATATCCTTTATTGATAGCTACAATGGCTAATCCCATTCCCGTATTTCCTGAAGTTCCTTCAATTATAGTTCCCCCAGGTTTTAACAATCCTTTTTTTTCAGCATCATCAATCATTTTAAGACCTATCCTATCTTTAACAGAATTCCCCGGATTAAAAGTCTCATATTTGGCAAGAACTGTACATGGAAGATCTTTTACAATATCATTTAATTTAATAAGAGGAGTGTTCCCGATAGTTTGCAATATATTCTCAAAAAATTTCATTGAAATTTATTTTGTTCAAAGATATGTCATGCATTTGATTATTATTGGTATTTAACAGCTTTTGTTGGTGAAATATTTGAAATTAATGAAGAAGGCAATATAATAACCAAAAAGCAAATTATAAATGTTATAATATTCAACAATATTATGTAATACAAATCAATATATACTGGTACACTTGAAACATAGTAGATTTCAGAATCAAGAGAAATAATATTATATTTTTTTTGAAGATAAATTAAAATCAATCCAATTGAATTACCAATCAATAAGCCTATAGTAACTATGTATAAAGAATTATATATGAAAAATTTTCTTAAACTATAATTTGTACTTCCTAGACTCTTTAATATTCCTATCATATTTGTTCTTTCAAGTATTAGTACAATTAAAACTGTAATTATATTTATTGAAGCTACTATAATCATTATAATTATAATTGCAACCATATTTTTATCAAAAAGCTTTATCCAATCAAAAATTGAGTAATATTTGTCTCTTACACTTTGAACATTAATAGTTGAGGGTGTATTAGAATAAATTGTTTGAGTTAAAGTATCAAGATTTTCATAATTATCAATAAAAACTTCCAAATTTCCTATTTGATTTTCATTCCATTTATTAATTTTTTGCACATGTGAAATATCACCAATAATATACTTGCTATCCAATTCATTAAATCCAGATGAAAAAATACCTGTAATTTCAAATTTTCTAATTGCTGATGATTCAGAGTTTCTAGAAAAAAGCATCTGAAAGCTATCCCCAACTTCCAAGTTTAATCTATTAGCCAATAATTTTGATATTAGTATTTGATTAGAAATTGAATTTGAAATATTTGGGAAATCACCTTCAATTAAAAACTTTTGTATTCTTTCCCAATTATAATTTTGATCTACTCCTTTAAAAAATACACCATCGAAATCCTTTTTTGTTCGAACTAGCCCAAACTTAGTAGCAATTTTCTGGACATTAACTACCCCGTTAGTATTACTAAGATTAGTGTAAAGATCTTGATCAAAATCTAATGGAATAGATGAATCTTCATAATTTGTAGTTTGAAAATTATAAATTGATATATCTCCATTAAATGCTGATATTTTATTTCTAATTTCATATTGCATACCCAAACCTGTTGCAATAGAAATTAACATAACTATAACTCCTAAAGCTATGGCAATAATTCCAATTTTTATTATTGGTCCTGAAATACTACTTTTATAGGGCTTTGTAGTTATGATTCTTTTCGCTAAAAAATATTCGAAATTCAAAATTTAAATATGCAATTAATTGACTTTATAAGATACTTTTTAATAGTAATAATATTTCAATCAAATATATGCAATATTCATTCGATTAACATAGAGAACAATAATAAAAAAAGTGAAATTAATAATGAAGAAATTATTGTTGGAGCCAATCAAATATCCAGATATATAGATTATTTAGATAATAAAAATATTGGCATTGTAGCCAATCATACAAGCGTGATTTTTAAAAAGGATAATAGCTATACCCATCTAGTTGATTCACTTATTTCACTAAATATCAATATTTCAAAAATATTTACGCCAGAACATGGATATAAAGGCGAAAATTATAATGGTGAAAATGTGGCAGATAAAGTGGATCAAAATACAGGTCTAGATATCATTTCACTTCATGGAAAGAATAGAGATTATGGAAAAATATCAGATAATGATTTAATTGGTATTGATATGATGATATTTGATATTCAAGATGTTGGTACCCGGTTCTATACGCATATATCTACCTTACACTATGTAATGGAGGCTTGTGCAAGAAATAATATTCCATTACTGGTTTTTGACAGACCAAATCCAAATGGAAGTTATATTGATGGGCCGGTACTTGAAAATGAAAATAAAAGTTTTGTTGGAATGCATCCCGTTCCTATAGTATATGGAATGACCATTGGAGAATATGCTCAAATGATAAATGGAGAAAGCTGGTTAAATAGTAAAGAAAAATGTAATCTAAAAGTTATAAAAATTCTAAATTATAAACATGACTATAATTATAGCTTATTGATAAAACCCTCTCCCAATTTACCTAATGATAGATCAATATCTCTTTATCCATCACTTTGTTTATTTGAGGGAACCAATGTAAGTGTAGGACGTGGTACAACAAATCAATTTCAAGTTATTGGGAGCCCATACCTAGATCAAAATGTTTATTCCTTTACATTTATTCCAAAACCAAACCAAGGTTCAAAATATCCTCCTCATAATAATATAAAATGCTATGGATTAGACCTAAGAGAAAAACTGTTAGAAAAAAAATTAAATCTAAGTTATATTATTGATGCATATAAAAACACAACAAATAAAAGTGAGTTCTTTAATGATTATTTCATAAAACTCTCTGGAACAAAAAATCTTAAAAATCAAATTATAAACAATATATCAGAGGAAATTATTAGAAAAAGCTGGAAAGATAAAATAGATGAATTCAAATTAATAAGAAAGAAATACTTAATTTATAAATAAATTTTTTTCATGGATAAACCAATTTTAAAATTAAATAATGTTTCAATTATTCAAGATGATAAGCATATACTAACTGAAGTTAATATTGAAATTAACAGTGGGGAATTTGTTTATATAATTGGTAGAACTGGTAGCGGGAAAACTAGTTTAATAAAAAGTCTGTATGCAGATTTAAAACTTAATGCTGGTGAAGGATCAATTGTTGGTATTGAATTAAATAATTTAGAAGACAATAAAATACCATTACTTAGGAGAAAACTGGGAATTATCTTTCAAGATTTTAAACTACTTAGTGATAGAAGTGTAGCCGAAAATCTAAAATTCGTGTTAAAAGCTACAGGATGGAATGATGAATCTAAAATAAATTCTAAAATAATCGAAGTTCTTGAAAAAGTTCACATTGAAAAACTAATAAATAAATTTACTAGCCAATTATCAGGTGGTGAGCAACAAAAAGTGGCCATTGCTAGAGCGCTTCTTAATAACCCTAAACTAATTATAGCTGATGAGCCTACTGGAAATCTTGATCCAAAAACCAGCATAGAAGTAATGGATATCTTAATGGAACTAAATGAAAAGGGGAACACAATATTAATGGCAACACATGATTTTATATTAATTGACAAATTCCCAAATAGAACATATATATGTGAATCAGGTAAAATTGTAGAAATTGATATAAGAAATAAAAATATTAATACAATCTATAAATGATATCTGTTCTAATTCCATGCTATGATTTTAATGCCCTTCCACTTGTTAAAAGACTTGAAAAGGAAGCATTGACCCTAAGTATTGCTTATGAGATTATATGTATAGATGATGGGTCATTCTCACCCTTAAATGAAAAAAATCAACAAATAAATGCGTTAACAAATTGCCTATTTATTGAAAGTAAAAAAAATATTGGAAGAATAGCAAATAGAAAACTACTTTCAGATAAAGCTCAGTATAATTGGCTTCTATTTATTGATGTTGATACCATGCCAAAAAATGAAAAATTTTTAGAAATATATTTAAGTCATATAAATAAGACAGATGCTGTTTTTGGTGGTTTTTTCTACAATAAAGAAAACCTTAGTCAGGATAATTCATTGAGATTCACTTTTGGTAAAAAAAGAGAACAAGTCCCCTCAAAAAAAAGAATGAGTAACCCTTATAAATATATCATTTCATCAAATTATATGATTAATAAATCAATTTTCGATGAAATAAAAGTTCCTGCAGACATTAATGGATATGGTCTAGACTATTTTTTTGGAGCTCAGCTAAAGACAAATAATGTTCATATAACTCATATAGATAATGAAGTCG
The DNA here is from genome assembly GCA_964643205.1 of uncultured Flavobacteriaceae bacterium. Classification (GTDB taxonomy): domain Bacteria; phylum Bacteroidota; class Bacteroidia; order Flavobacteriales; family Flavobacteriaceae. The sequence goes on from CAZXST010000004.1 coordinate 7,583, forward strand.
TTCATCATGGCTTAGATGATAATAATAAATTTTTAGAAAAAACTAGATCAGCCCTTGACAATTTAAAATATATGAACAACAATAACTACATTAAAAAACATGACATTTCAATTTTAAAAACTTATAATTTTCTAAAAATCTTATTGTTAGACAAAATGTTTTATGCAATGGTTAAGACTTATAATAATAAAATTGAGAGAAATTTAATGAGCAAAAAGCCAAATCTTTTTAAATTCGACTTATATAGGCTAGCATATCTATGTAAAGACTGAATTTATTGTTTTTTGTAATTAAGAAAAGTATTATAATCTCTGAAATAATCACTTTCTTCAAAGAATTCTGAAGCTAAAACTAAACAAACTGATCCTGCTGAGAAATTATCCATTTCTCTCCATATACCACTCGGAATAAGAAGCCCCTGATTAGGTTTGTTTAACATAACCCTTTTATTATTTGACCCATCATCAATTTTAACTTCAAAGCTTCCACTCAATGCTATCATAAATTGAATTAAATTTTTATGGGCATGCCCTCCACGAAATGAATCACTAGGAACATCATATAGATAATACACTCTCTTTATTTCAAATGGAATTGTTGATTTTTCTATAACAGAAAGTTTTCCCCTTCCTTCATCGTCAATAATCTTAGGAATAGAAATTATTTCAATGTCATCAATAGACGTATTTTTCATAACATTGATTTATATTTTTCTATGCCTTTTAAACCCATTTTATATTTTAAAAATATATCACTAAAAACAATTGCTTTTATGTTTAACAATAATATTATATGATGAAATAATTTTAGATATGCCAAAATACCATAATATTTGTAAAATATAGCAGCCCGAGCATAAATTATTTTATCTCTTCCTACAATCTGTCCAGAACTAATAGATTTATGTAAAAGTATAACTTTTGGACAATGAATAATGTTTAGGTTTTTATTAAGTGCATTCCTCAAAAAAATATATTCATCACCAGTTTCAAAAGTTGAACCAAGTCCAAATTTAGGATCAAATTGAACTTTATTTTTTATAATACGATCTCTTCTAAAAGCTATCAAAAATGAATTAATCTTTGAAATTGATCTTTTATTATGAGTTCTTATCCTTGAATAATCTTTAAATGGTTCTCCTAATTCATTACTTGCTTGGTATGTAATTATATCAGCATCCTTATTATTAGTAAATGAGTTTATAATAGTTTCAGCAAAATCAGAATTATAGATTACATCATCATCAGCGAATAAACAAATTTCTTCTTTTGAATTTTTAATTGCTAAATTCCTGCTGTTTGAAAGGCCAATCTCGTTGGTATTTATTAGCCTATAGCTACATTGCGGAAAATTCAATTTCTTTTTAGATTGATTTACAATTAATACTGGAGATTTAATACCAGAACAATTTTTAAACATCCTATTAATAAAATTAGTATTATCCTGCCCCTTTGTAGATACTAAAATTTCTAAACTAGCGTTTTTATTGGCAGCGTTGTTCATTAATAATTATATTTAAAACAATTGCGCACAATATAATGAAAATCTTACTGATTGGGGAATATAGTAGACTGCACAACTCTTTAAAAGAGGGGCTACAAAAAAATGGTCATAAAGTTACATTATTAGGCTCTGGAGATGGTTTTAAAAATTATCCTGTAGATATAAAAATAGATTCATTTTTTTTTAATCTAAAATTATTTAAACTCTTTGCAAAATTAATCGATAGGCTCTTTAAAATTAGCTTAAATCAAGTTGAAATATATTATAAAGCAAATAAAATAATATCTGATCTCAAGGGCTATGATGTTGTACAATTAATAAATGAGAATGCATTTAGAACACTTCCTGCTCTAGAAATATTACTTGTTAAAACATTAATTAATAATAATGAAAAGTTATTTCTGCTATCATGTGGAGTTGACCAAAAAAGTGTAGAGCATAGTTTAAATAAAAAGTTTAAATATTCAATACTAACACCCTATTTCGAAAAGCCTAATCTTAAAAAATCATTTAAACATATATTAAAATATAATACAAGAGAATATATAAAACTTCATGAATTTATATTAGAAAATGCTAATGGTGTAATTAGTTCAGACATAGATTATCATATCCCCTATATTAAAGAAAAGAAATATCTAGGGTTAATTCCTAACCCGATTAACCTTGATAAGATCAAATACCAAAAAATTAAATCTATAGATAAGATTAAGATATTACACGGGGTTAATTCAAAAAATTATATAAAGAAAGGAAATGCTTTTTTTGATAAAGCACTAAAGGCAATAGAAAATAAGTATAATAATAAAATTAAAATCATAAATACATTAGATCTAGATTATCATGAGTACATGATGTCAGTTGAGAATTGTCATATATTGCTTGATCAAGTTTATGCCTATGATCAAGGATATAATGCACTTGAGGCTATGGCAATGGGAAAAGTTGTATTTACTGGTGCTGAAAAAGAGTGGTTGGAATTATATAATATAAAAGAAAATTCTGTAGCTATTAATGCTCTACCAGATCATAACAAAATTATAGAGTCCTTAGAATGGTTAATTAATGACCCCACTAAAATTATGGAGATCTCAGCTAACGCTAGAGCATTTATTGAAAAAAATCATAATTATATTTCAATTGCTGAGCAATATGAGAAACAATGGAGTAAAAATTAATTAATCATATATTTGAATAGATACAAAAATTATGCTTCACTTTAAACCAAACTTATTTATTCCAGGAGCAGCAAAATCAGGTACTACATCCTTGCATAATTTATTAAATCAACATCCAGAAATCTGTATGTCTTCAGTTAAAGAACCAGGTTATTGGAAAAATGAAAACTTTAAAGACTTTAAAAATATAGAAAAAAAAAATTATATAAATTTATTTGCCAAATCCAAGCACAAAATTTTTGGGGAATCTACTACTGCATATATGTATTATGATAACTTCATTAATAATATTAATAGCAATTATAAAGTCTCCCCAAAATTTATTTTCATTCTTAGAAATCCTATTGATAGATTCAACTCACATTATTGGTGGATAAAAGGACTTGGACTTGAAAAATCTAATTTTCAAGAAGCCCTTTATAAAAATCAAAACAATGAATTTAAAGAATATAATTATTACCCAAAATATTACTTTCAATTTGGCTTATATGCAAAGTGGCTAAAGCGATTCTACAATTGTTTTGACAGATCAAATATAAAGATTATTACATTTGAAAAATTAATAAATAATCAACTAGAAACAATGAATTCCTGCTTTGAATTCCTTAATCTAAAAAGATTAGATAAAATTTCAAATCACTCCTCAAATAAAACAGCATTATTAAAAAATCCGCAATTGTATCATTTTTTGAACAAATCAGCTATGGGGAAATATACATTTACTAAAATTGGTAAGTATATTCTTCCAAAAAAAACAATAAACTGGATTAGATTAAATTTAAAAAACAATCTAAAAAATTGGAAAAAAGAAAATGTTATTTATCCAAAACTATCTAAAGAAAATAGAACTGAGTTAAAAGCGTTATATTTTAAAGATGTATTAGATCTTAAAAAATTAACAGAATATAATTATAAAGAATGGACAGATTTTAATTCACAATAATGAATTTTATAAGAACATCATTGTATTCAGGAGTAAGCACTGCTATTAGTTTATTAGTTCGGCTAATATCTAATAAAATAATAGCTGTTTACCTAGGAACTAATGGTATTTTCCTGCTTGGTCAATTAAAGGATTTTCTAAGACTAAGCAATGTTTTTAGTGGTTTTGGCATAGAAAATGGAATAATAAAATATACATCAGAATTCCAAAAATCAGATGGAGAATTAAGAAAAATTCTCTCTACTAGTTTTAAAGTACACATCTTCTTCTCCCTGATTTTCTGCATACTAATTTTAATTTTTAAAAATACTATTGCAGAATATTTATTAGTTGATTTTGATTCAACATTTTATTTTCTAATTCTATCAATTTCAGTTATTTCCTTCTCCATTCATACACTATTAATGTCGATTATTAATGGAATTAAAAAAATTAAGTTATATGTGACAATTAATATAATTTCAGTAATTATTTCTGCCATTTTAATGATTACACTAGTATTAAAATATGCCATCATTGGTGCACTTTATGCTTTAATAATTAATCAAATTATAACCTTATTAGTTACACTTATTCTCTTTTACATATACAAACCATTTAGTTTAAGCCTATTACTCTCAAATTTTAACACTGAATACTTTAAGAAATTATCAGGTTTTTCTATAATGGCAATAACTGGACCAACATGTTTAATAATATCAACATTTATTGTTAGGTATTATTTGTCGGATAAATTTGACACTAATTTTGCTGGTTCATGGGAGGCAATGTGGAGAATTTCCGCTATTTATCTGCTCTTCTTAATAAGTACCTTCAAATTCTATTTAATACCAACGTTCTCAAAATTAAATAGCGAAAATCTAAGAAAAGAAGTATTTAAAATATGGAAAGTAGTAGTACCTATAATTATAGTAATTACTGCAGGTGTATACCTACTTAGAGATATTATCATTACTGTTTTATTATCAAATGAATTTTTTCTAATAAATGAAATTATATTTTTACATCTATTAGGGGATATAATAAAAATAAATTGTTGGGTATTAGGAAATATTTTAATCTCAAAAGCAGATACAAAGGCATTTGTATTCTTTCAGATTGAATGGTCGGTAATTTTTGTGATTTTATCCTATTTTCTAATTAATGCATATGGATTTTGGGGAGTCTCTTTAGCTTACCTTATAACTTATGTTATACACTTTACTCTGCTAAATATTCATCTAAGAAAATTATTGTGGATAAAATAGATGATATTATATCATTAAGTCATTAAGATAACTAAAATTTTTTGTCTGAATTTCATAAAAGTCCTGTGTTATAGACCGTGCTCCAAAGCCTTCTTTCCAATATAACAATCCCTGATTTACAAATTCACCATTATTTTCATTTGAAGTTCCAAAATCAAAATAATCTTTTTTATTAAAGACCTCATCAATTAAATAAACAAATAAATAATCTAAGCTCCCTAGTTTATTTTTTTCTGTGTTAGCAGAAATGTATTGTACATGAGCAGTTGTCTTAGTTTCAAATATGGTAGTTCCTGCAACAATTTTATCATCTAAATATACATTAAACTGTCTTATCTTTTTTGGGAAAAATTTATTTAAAATAGTTATTTCTTCAAGAGAATGCACCGGTGCCACATTATGCTTGTTTTTTAAATTAGGAATTAATAGAGTATTCCAAAATTCCTTAAAACTCGATGTCTCATGTACGGTAAGTTTAAATTTTTTTCCTCTTTTATTACCCTGAATTCTATCTCTAGAATATGAGCTGCTACCACATTTTATAACAGATAAAATATCTCGTCTAATTAATTTTGCCTTGATTCTATGTAATAGATAATTTACCTCAGAACTTGGTAATGCTTTATATATATCAGGTATTTGCTTTATTATCATGGAAGAATAATTAGCTTCATTTAAATGAGAAAGAAGTAAGCTAAGTATCTGGTGAACATCTGAAAATTTAATTCGATTTGAAAGAATTAGTCCTCCATAAGTTAAACCCTGGTGAGAATATATCTTACCATTTAACTTATTAGCTGGAAAAACTGCAATAAGACTACCCTGTTTGTAAAATAAAATAGAATAATCATTAAATCTATTTTTATGGTACTCAATAAAGTCTCTACAAAACAAAAAAGTGCCATTCTTAGATTCATTAATAAAATTATCCCATTGAGACTTTAAAGAAGAATTATACAGAGATAAAGAAAACATATTATAAGATTAAAATAAAAAACGGAATGTAAGAAGATTTAGTATTTTTCTATACTAATATTAAAAAAAAACATAAAAAAAAGGCCCTTGATCATAGGGCCTTTTTTTATTAATTTAATGATTTAAATTACTTACTTCTCATAGGTAAGAATGGACTCTTAACCCAGTTAAATAAAGTATTTAATACATTCCAGAAGAATGAATATAATGCCATTACGACATATAACTTAGCTAGAATAACAGCTACTTGAACAAATCCCCAAGCAGCGGCGACAACATCACCACCCCAGGAACCGTCTCCTGCTCTAGAAACATCCCACGCCCAGAAATCGTTAAGCACTCCGCCTACCCATTCTAGACCTACCATGTTAGTAAATGCATCCATAGCTGAACCTGGAAGAGCATAAGCATAATCAAAGTTGCCCATGTATGCAGTGTCAACACCACCAGTCATATCAACATATCCCATTGAAACAGCAGATACAGCAGCCGCGATTGCAACAAATGTAGCTACTAGAGCTGTAATATGTCCAACTGCTTTGATAGTTGCCATTGGTAAATCATGGAATAAAAGAGTGACAGTGTCACCTTTTGATCCTGCAACTTCCTCACCAACGCCTCTTACGACCATAGCGATAGGGAATGCAGCGTATACCCATAATAACATACCTAAAATACTGCCAATCATTCCAGTTCCTTCACCCATTCCACCTGTCCATAGGATAGAAAGAGATGCAACCACTGAACAAAGCCAAGTTACAAAGGCACCGACTCTAAAGAAATCTCCTGCCCAACTTGCTAAGTTACCCTCTGAATCGTTCATACAACCGTTCCAACAATTCCAAGGTAACATTCCATTGACCTCACTAGGGAGATCAATTAAGCGATTTAATAATTTTTCCATAATACTTAATTAATTAATTAGTTAGTTAAGAAACAAAAATACAAATTAATTTGTATTTAGTGAAATTTAGAGGTTTATATGAGTAAAAACAGAGATATAAACAGAAAATACTATCAAAAATTTAATTATTTCATTGATTTTTAGGAATAATTTAAATTATTTTAAGAATTGCTGTTTATTTTTCAATGCTTATATCTTAAAATAAGGTTAAAAAAGATAGTAATTGGGTAAATAATAATAACTTTGCTCAAATATTTCAAGGAAAATCATGGATTTAAAGAATATCCCCAAAATAAAGCATAATACATCAAACAGTTTTTTCCTGATAGCAGGTCCTTGTGCAATAGAAGGAGATAAAATGGCTAATAGGATTGCAGAAGAAATATTAAATATTACCAATAAACTTGAAATTCCTTTTATATTCAAAGGAAGTTTTAAAAAGGCTAATAGAAGCAAATTAGACAGTTTTACAGGTATAGGAGATGAGAAAGCTCTAGCTGTGCTAAAAAATATTTCGGATTCATATGATATTCCTGTATTAACTGATGTTCATCAAATATCTGATGTGAAACTAACCTCTAAATATGTTGATATTTTACAAATACCAGCTTTTCTAGCAAGACAAACAGATCTTCTGATAGCAGCTGCAAAAACAGGAAAAGCTATCAACATAAAAAAAGGACAATTTATGAGTCCTGAGAGCATGAAGCATGCGGTGGAAAAAATAACAAAATCAGGCAACAATAATGTTATGATAACAGATAGGGGGACAATGTTTGGATATCAAGATATGGTTGTAGATTTTAGAGGGATTCCAACAATGCAAGAAATCGCAACTACAGTCTTGGATGTAACACATTCTCTTCAAAAACCAAATCAATTATCTGGCGTAACAGGTGGGTTGCCTAAAATGATTGAAACTATAGCAAGAGCTGGAGTAGTAAATAATGTAGATGGTATCTTTATAGAAACACACTTTGATCCAGGGAATGCTAAAAGTGACGGAGCAAATATGCTAAATCTAAACAATCTTGAAAAGTTATTAACAAATTTGCTAGAGATAAGAAGAACAGTTAATAATCTTGATTAATTTTCTCTAACCTTCCCTGTAAAAACACTTATTTTCTTACTAATTGGATTTCCACTTGCTCTTCTATATGCCACAATTTGTCCACAATGCCACACTGCATCTTCTATTGGACCATTTAATTGGTTCCAGAAAGGATATTCAACTTTCTCAGAATTCCTTAGAAAAACAATAGTATGATCATTAAAATTCTTAGTTCTCTTAAATATATCTGATGCTTCCTTAAGATTAAATAAAGTTTTTTCTCTAATTTCTTTAAATTCCATTCCCTCGGTAGATTTCATATCAATAGGTAAATTTAAAGCAGTATTCAATATCATATTTGATAGATCATAAATGTGCACAATAGTCTCAATTGATGATCTACTATCATTTGGTAATCTAAAATTTAAATCTTTTTCTGTTAAGCCTTCAGTTGCCCAGAAATACCTAAAACCCAGCCCATCAATCATTCTTCCAACTATTTCAGCTTGAGAATAAGATTCTGGATAATTTGAAATTTCATAAAAAGGAAGATTTTCTTGTGAATTCATCTGTAAAAAATTTAGTGATAACGCTAATATAAAAAAATACCTCATATTATAATTTTAGATTACCAAATGAATTTTTTTGTTACTATCCCATATTTGTCAATCAGATATACTAAGGAAGTAATAGTTGCAGCTCCCAGTTCTAGTTCTCTTTTGTTTATTGCATCAAAATTATCATTTGCAGAATGGTGATGATCAAAATATCTTTGGGAATCAGGCTTGAGTCCACTTAACACATTCGTGGAGGTCTTTAATGGTCCTACATCTGCTCCACTACCACCTCTTTCAAAAAAATGTATTAAATAAGGCTTAAATAGCTCTTTCCATCCTAATATCTGATTAAAATTCTTATCATCACTATCAAAATAAAAGCCTCTTGGAGAAAAACCTCCAGCATCACTCTCAAGAGCAAAAATATGATTTTCACCTTTTTCAGCTACCACCTGAGCATATTTCATTGCTCCTCTAGTACCATTTTCCTCATTCATAAATAAAACCACACGAATAGTCCTTTTTGGTTTGATGTCTGATAATTTTAATAATCTTATGACATCCATGGATTGGACACATCCTGCCCCATCATCATGTGACCCATCACCTAAATCCCAAGAGTCTAAATGACCTCCAACTAATATATACTCATTAGGATATTCACTTCCAGTTAATTCACCAATTACATTATAGGATAAGACATCCTTGAATTGCTTACAATTTTGTTTAAAATAAAATTTAATGTTATTATCTAATTTTAGCATTGTACTGAGTAATTCTGCATCATTTGTACTTATTGCAGCGGAAGGAATTCTATCCTCAGCAGGGACATTACCATATGTCATGCTACCTGTATGAGGTAAGTCATCAAGTAATAAATTCATAGATCTAACAATTACTCCAACAGCACCATATTTACTTGCATGTACAGCCCCTTCATATCTTTGATTAACACAACCTCCATATGATCTAAATGTATCAATTAATGTTTTTTCCATTGGTCTATTATAGAAAACTATTTTTCCTTCAATATTTTCTCTACCAAGTCTCTCTAACTCTTGAAAGTCTTTTACTTCAATAACATTTGCCTTCAACCCCTTAGCAGGTGTGGCTATGGATCCTCCAAGGGCACATATATTTACTTTAGTTGTTATTCCAGGCTTACTCTCGATATATGCAAATTCAGGTGTACCTCTTACCCACTTTGGTACCATAACAGGTTGTAACCAAACTTTATCTAAACCTATTTTTTCAAGTTCAGATTTAGTCCAATAAACTGCCTTCTCAGCATTTAGTGACCCCGAAAGACGTCCACCAATCTGGTTTGAAAGATAATCTAGCCATTGATAGCTCTTACCATTTGTAAGAGAATTATCATATATAGCTCTAATCGTCTCTGTATCATTCTGAGAAAAGATATTTATTGATAAGAAAAATATAAATAAGATGTTCTTCATTGTAAGGTGTTTTATTTAGCAAATTGTTTAACATTCTTTTCAGAAATTTCCTTTTCATCACCAAGAATAATTAATCTCTCTACTACATTTCTTAATTCCCTAACATTACCAGTCCAATCCATTGATTTTAATAATTTTACCGCAGATTTAGAGAATTTCTTCTCTTGAACTCCTTGAGACTTTGATATATTAGTTGAAAAGTAATTTATTAACAGTGGAATATCATTCCTTCTTTCTTTAAGAGAAGGAACATTTATAATAATTACTGCAAGTCGATGGAATAAATCTTCTCTAAATTTACCTTTATCAATCTCTTTTTTTAAATCCTTATTAGTAGCTGCAATTACTCTAACATCTATTTTAATGTCTTTACCACCTCCTACTTTCTGAATACAATTATCTTGAAGTACTCTTAAGACTTTTGCCTGTGCAGAAAGGCTCATGTCACCAACTTCATCAAGAAAAATTGTTCCATTATTAGCTGCTTCAAACTTACCTGTTTTGTCCTTAATAGCTCCAGTAAAAGAACCTTTTACATGACCAAAAAGTTCACTCTCAATTAATTCTCCAGGAATAGCAGCACAATTAACTTCTATTAAAGGGTTATGAGCTCTATTACTTGTACTATGAATGGATCTAGCTACAAGCTCCTTTCCTGCTCCATTAGGACCTGCAATCAGTATTTTGGCATCAGTAGTTGCAACTTTTTTTATAAGATCTTTGATTTTATTTAATTCCTTGCTTTCTCCAATCATCTCGAAAGAACTAATAATTCTTCTCTTTAACAGAGTGTTTTCTAAAGTCAAATTTTTCTTATCAATAGCATTTCTAACAGTGTTTAATAGTCTATTTAAATCAGGAGGTTTTGAGATGTAATCATATGCTCCTTTCTTCATTGAATCTACTGCCGTATCTAAATCTCCATGACCAGAGATCATAACAATAGGAATTTCTGGCTTAATTTTCTTGGTAAATTCTAATACTTCTATTCCATCCATTTTTGGCATTTTTATATCACAAAGAACAAGATCAAAATTTTCTTTTTTAATCTTGTTTAAGGCTATTAAACCATCTTCAGCCTCATATATTTCATGAGTCTTATCTTCTTCTGATAGGATTTTGACTAAAACCCTTCTTATTGATGCCTCGTCTTCTACAATTAATATTTTTGACATACCTAAAATTAATATTTAAGCCACTTAATTAACTCTTTATAGCTAGGTTTTTTTCCATACATGAGTATTCCAACTCTATAAATCTTGGCTGCAACCCATATACATAACGTAAAAGTTAAATATAAAATTATTATTGAAATAATTTGTTCGTAAATAGGAACTCCGTTTGGAATTCTCATAAGCATAACAACGGGAGAAGTAAAAGGAATATATGAAAAGATTATCGCAACTGTTCCATTAGGATCCTCTGGAACGGTAAAAATACCTACATAAAGAGCTAACACTAAAATAATAGTAATAGGCATTACAAATTGTTGAGCATCTGTTTGATTATCTACCGCTGCTCCAATTGCTGCAAACAATGACGCATATAATAAATAACCACCAATAAAATATATTAGAAAAGCAACAAAAATATTTGTTAATGGTAGATCGATAAAGGCAGATATCATGTCTAATGCTTCTGGATTCATACTCATATTTCCAGAAGAACTTAACATTAGTTCGCTATTCTGTGTAGATGTTTCTATACCAAAAATAGCTGTCATAAGATATGAAAACATGACTATCAAAATTGTCCAAACTAAAAATTGAGTTAAACCAGCTAACGAAGTACCCAAAATTTTTCCCATCATTAACTGAAATGGTTTTACAGAAGAAATCATTATTTCTACAATTCTGCTAGTTTTTTCTTCAATTACACTCATCATAATCATACTTCCGTATGCAAAAATGAATATATAAAGAAGCATACCTAAAATCATTCCAAAGACAAGTTTTATAATCCCATCCATTTTTGTAGTTTCTTCACCTTCAAAACTCTCCTGATATAAATTGATACTTATTTTTGATTTATTAATCTTATCAAGATCTAAACCTACCTTTTCAAAGTTTCTATTTGTTAAAAGTCTTTCTATTTTTCCTTCAATTCTTGAAATTATGCTAATTGAAGGTGCATCCTCAGAAATAAACATAATTGAATCTGCAATCTGGTTTAAATCATCATAATATGGAATAAATAGCAATCCGTAGTCAGATTTAGTTTTTGAAATTAGTTTAGCTTCTTCTAGATTAAAATCATTAATAAAATGAAAATTTAAATCATCAGAATTAGTTAAAGAGCTTGTAAAGTAGCCTGTTTGATCAACTACTGAAATATTTTTAACTGCATCATTGTTTACGCTTGTTAGATATCCAATAAGTAATGAAAATCCTACTATTATTAAAGGAGTTAAAAATGTGGCAAGTATAAAAGATTTGTTTGTAACCTTATTTAAATATTCCCTTTCAATAATTAGTCCAAGATGCCCCATAATCAATTTTCTTTAACTGATTTAATAAAAATATCATTTGCACTAGGTATGACCTCTTTAAAATGTTGAATTTTTGCCTTTTTCACTAAAAAATTTAAAAGTTCATCAGATGTTTGAGATTCTTTTAATAAAATATTTAATCTTAAATTATCCCCTAAACCTTTAAAGGTTGGTTTTGAAGTTTGAAAATTGTTTTTTATTTCTTTTTCTATCTCAGATTTTCTATTAGTAACCAGACCAACTTCAAATGTATTGGTTTGATATTCTCTTTTTATTTCATCTAACTTGCCATCTAAAATTTTATTTGACTTATTAATTAGTGCAATGTAATCGCATAATTCTTCAACTGATTCCATTCTATGAGTTGAAAAAATAACAGTTGATCCTTCATTTCTTAGATTAAGGATTTCATCTTTTATTAAATTTGCATTTATTGGATCAAAACCTGAAAAAGGTTCGTCAAATATCAATAGCTTTGGACGATGCAGAACTGTTACTATAAACTGTACTTTCTGAGCCATTCCTTTTGATAGCTCAACGACTTTCTTGCCCCACCATTCTCCAATCTCAAATTTTTCAAACCAATATTTTAATTGCTTTCTTGCATCTAATTTTGTCATGCCCTTTAATTGAGCTAAATAAAGCGCTTGTTCACCAACTTTCATCTTGGGGTATAACCCTCTTTCTTCTGGTAAATATCCAATGTCTTTAATATGAATTGGTTTAAGAGATTGATTATCTAAAAACACATTGCCAGAATCAGGCATAGTGATTTGATTAATAATTCTAATAAGGGTTGTTTTTCCAGCACCATTTGGTCCCAATAAACCAAAAATACTTTCCTTAGGAATACTAATTGAAACGTTATTTAATGCTTTGTGATTAGCAAAAGACTTTGATACTGAATCAACTACCAATAAATTTTCCATATTATACTAAAAAATTCTAGTCGGTAAAGATAAGAGTCTCCAATTGAATTATAATGATTATCTGAAAGAATTATGAAAAAATTGTGATTGAATATTTTATGCAAACATGTCCTTTACTCTATCAAAAAAAGACTTGTCAGAACTTTCTGGTTTAGGCTCAAAATGCTCATCATCCTTCATAGACTCAAAAAATTGTTTTTGTTTTTTATTTAGGGTTTTTGGTGTCCAAACATTCACATGTACTAAAAGATCTCCAGTTGCATAGCCATTTATATTAGGTATACCTTTCCCTCTTAATCTTAAAATTTTTCCAGATTGCATTCCTGGATCAATTTTTATTCTAACCTTACCAGTTACTGTCTTTATTTCTTTACCCGTTCCTAAAATTGCATCAGGCATACTTACATATAACTCATAATGAAGATTATCGCCTTCTCTCTGAAGTTTTTCATGTGGAATCTCATTAATAACTACTAAAAGATCTCCATTAATTCCATTACCAGGGGCCTCATTTCCTTTACCACTAACTTTTAATTGCATTTCATCTACAACTCCTGCAGGAATAGGAATATTTACCGTCTCTTCTTTTATCATAAGGCCGTGGTTATCTGATCCTTTTGGCCTATTATCTAAAGTTTGACCAGCTCCACCACAGGAATCACATGTTGTAGAAGTCTGCATTCTTCCAAGAATTGTACTTGTAACTCTAGTAACCTGGCCATTCCCATTACATGTTGGACATGTTTTAAAAGTTGCTCCCGGAGCTTTTACCCTCCTCTTTACTTTAATTTTTTTGTCAACTCCTTTAGAAATTTCTTCTAATGTTAAATTAACTCTTACACGTAAATTGCTTCCCCTTACAACTCTTTGTCTTTGTCCGCCAAAACCGCCAAATCCACCACCAAATGCACTTCCAAAAATATCTCCAAACTGACTAAAGATATCTTCCATATTCATTCCTCCACTAAATCCTGCTCCACCATTTTGAAAGGCTTGATGACCAAATTGGTCATACCTAGCTTTCTTATCAGCATTACTCAATACTTCATATGCCTCAGCAGCTTGCTTAAATTTATCCTCTGCAGCCTTATCATTTGGATTTTTATCAGGATGATATTTAATTGCCATCTTTCTATAGGCTTTTTTTATCTCACCCGAACTAGCACTTTTACTAACTCCTAATGTTTTATAATAATCTTCTTTCATTTTATTTGCCTATAACTACTTTTGGGTATCTTATAATTTTTTCTCCCAATTTATATCCCTTTTCTATAACCTCAATAATCTTACCCTTAAGCTTAGCATTAGGTGCGTCGATTTGTGTAACAGCTTCATGATTATCTGCATTAAATTCATCTCCCTTTTTAACCTCTATCAAACTTAATCCCTTTGAAATTAAGATATCCTTAAACTTATTCTGGATTAAAATGACTCCCTTGAATATCTCGTTATCCTTATTTTTTTCAATTTCAGCACCAGCCCTATCAAAATCATCTAAAATTGATAGTAAAGATGTCATAACTTCTTCGCTAGCAGTTGTGAAAAGCTCAATTCTTTCTCTTGCAGTTCTCTTCTTATAATTTTCAAATTCTGCAAAGAGTCTAAGAAATTTCTCTTTCTCTAATTGTAATTCATCTACATCAGATTTATCTTCCAATTGTTGATTATCCTCTTTTTTTGTAGGATCTTCCTTTATTGGCTCTTCAATTTTTTTAGATCTTTTTTTACTCATATTAATAATAAATTATAATCATTTGATATACCCATAGCAAAAGTACTGCCAATATTAAATAAAATGTCAAATTGTCATCTTATTATATCTTTAATAGCATCCTTGAGATTTGCAAATTTAAAACTAAATCCTTCATCTTGAATTTTTCTTGATGAAATTTTGTGACTTTTAAACAAAAGAACATGCATTTCTCCAAATAAAATTCTAAAAAATATTCTTGGAATTTTAATAATAATCCGTGATTTTCGATGGATTACTGAAATAATTCTAGTGAATTCTATGTTTTTTACGGGATTATTAGATACACCATTATATACTCCATTTAAATTGTTTTCCATAATAAATAAGAAAATTCTAGAGATATCTTCAATATGAATCCATGATTGCCATTGCTCTCCAGAACCAAATACAATTCCAAAACCAAAGTTCATAGGCATAATAGTTTGTTTTAACACCCCTCCTTTTATCGATAAAACCAAACCAATTCTAATAATCGAAACATTTATTCCAATATTTTTAAATAAATTAGCTGCAGACTCCCAACTATTTATAACCTCTGCTAAAAATGAATCATCTGTAGTTGTTTCATTTTCTAAAAATTCCTTCTCTTTAGAATCAGGATAAAAGCTAATTCCACTTGCTGAAACTAATCTTTTAATCGAAATATCATTATCTATAATGGATTGCCTTAAAAACTCTAGACTTTCTACTCTGCTATTAAGAATTTTCATTCTATTTCCACTGGTCCATAACTTAAATATAGATGATCCAGATAGTGCTATTATTGAATCAACTTCCCTGAAACACTCTAAATCAATAGTCTTTCTATTAGGATTCCAATAGTAGCCATTAACTAAATCTGATTTGATTATTTTAGATCTCGAAGTCGTTAAAAAATTAACTTTTATATTGGATTTAATACAGTCTTCAATTATTTGAGAACCTATAAGGCCAGTAGCTCCAGTAATTAGCACTTTCATTGTTTAAAAATAAAGATGATAAATATATAATTTCAAAAATTGATTCTTAATACATTGAACATTTTTTTAATTATAAATATGTAATTTTGCAAAAGTTTTTAATCAGCACTATTGAGCCTAGATATACAAATTTCGCAAGCAGATAAAAGTAAAATTGACAAGGTTGATTTTAGCAATTTTACTTTTGGATCAGTATTTACTGATCATATGTTTGAATGTGACTATATAAATGGAAAATGGCAAAATCCAAAAATACTTCCCTATCAATCTATATCAATTGAACCATCTGCAAGTGTTTTTCATTATGGTCAAGCTATTTTTGAGGGAATGAAAGCTTATAAAGATTCCAATGATGAATTATGGTTGTTTAGGCCAAAAGAAAACTTTCACAGATTCAATAAATCATCAGTTAGATTAGCCATTCCTGAATTTCCAGAAGAACTTTTTTTTGATGCTCTAAAAAAACTTTTAAATCTTGACAAGGAATGGGTAAAAAAAGATGAAGGAAGTGCATTATATGTACGCCCATTTGTTATTGGTAATGAATACGCAATACAGGCTTCACCATCGAAAAACTACAAATTTATGATTATATGTGCTCCTGCAACACC
Organism: uncultured Flavobacteriaceae bacterium; assembly: GCA_964643205.1. Classification (GTDB taxonomy): domain Bacteria; phylum Bacteroidota; class Bacteroidia; order Flavobacteriales; family Flavobacteriaceae. The sequence goes on from CAZXST010000004.1 coordinate 24,138, forward strand.
CTATTACAAAGGAAAAGTTAAAGTCATCGTTGCAGATAAATATAGTAGAGCAGCAAGTGGTGGTGTAGGTTTTGCAAAAGCAGCTGGAAATTATGCGGGACAATTTTATCCTACTAATCTTGCAAAAGAAAGAGGATTTCAACAAATCATTTGGACAGATTCAAATCAGCATAAATATCTAGAAGAAGCTGGCACAATGAATGTTTTTTTTAGAATTGGTGAAAAGCTAATTACTGCTCCAACTACAGATACAATTCTTGATGGTGTAACAAGAAAAAGTATAATACAAATAGCAAAAGATCAAGGAATAGATGTAGAAGTTAGAAGAATCACAATAGATGAAATAAAAGAAGCCTCTAGAAACAGCTCATTAAAAGAAATTTTTGGTACAGGAACTGCAGCAGTAGTTAGTGAAATTTCAGAATTTGAGCATAAAGATGAACTTTTTATTCTGCCTGAAATTGAAGATTCCTATGCTAAGAAACTTAAAAAAAGTTTAGTAAACATTCAGACTAATAAAGCAGAAGATCCACACAACTGGAGATATAAAGTTTAATTATCTGTTTAATATTTCAGCAATTCTTGGTTTAAAATAATTAGGGCCTTTTAATATCTTTCCATCATCACGGTAAATAGGAGTACCATCCACTGATAACTTACTCATATTGCTTCTTTGAATTTCATCAAATACTTCCTCTATCTTATGCTCCATACCATGCTCTAAAATTGTGCCACATAAAATATATAACATATCCCCCAATGCATCAGCTACCTCAACTAAATCTCCTTTATTTGCAGCTTCAAAATACTCATCATTTTCTTCTTTCATCAATTTATGTCTAAGAGTATTTTTTTCAATTCCTAGATCTGCTTCCGGTGAATTTAAATATCCTATTTTAAAAGTCTCATGAAACTTTTTAACTGCTAAAATTTTATCTTTCATTTTTAAATATTTTATGTATTAATTTATTAGTTTCGCTAAAAAAATATATGTTTAGTGAAGGTCAAATAATATTTGCAATTTTATTTATAATTGGTTTTTCTATACTACTGGCAATAGCTTATAAAAAAGACTATAAACTGCATCAAAAATACTATAAAGGCAGTATTTGGGTCTTACTAGCTTTTATATGTTTTATAGGTCTAATTGCTGCAATAAAATACTATTTCATTTAAGTATTAATCCTCTACTAAAAAACTATAGTCTTCAGCATATTTCATCATCTGATACTCAAAAGAATTAACATACCTTACCTCGATGTCATTTATATTTCCTGAGCTATCAGTTATAGGAGTCAATTCAGGATTTACAAACCCTCCGTATGGTGCTCCAGTAAATTGCTCATTCCTCTTTAATATTTCTGCATGAATTTCTTGATCTACCTTTACTCCATATCCTTCAACTAAATCCTGAGCAGCTTTATAATCTCCTTCAGATTTAATTCTTTGCGTTTCTCTTAAAAGCTCACCAAAAATTTCTCTCAATTTTTCATAATCATTTATATTATAATATGTTTTTCCATCTCTTTTTACCTGTTCTATAACATTCTCTTCTTTTCCTCTGGCATAGCTCCAAGCACTTACCCATTGCCTATTTCTCATATGAGCTTGCTCAACATCTGCTCCCAATTCAAGTCTAATTAACTGGGTCATTAGGCCATTTCTGATGTAGCCATCATAGGCAGCCATTCCAAGTGATTTCCAATCCTCAACTAAACCAAGCTCTTGTAGTTTTGGATGATATAAATAATATAATCCTAATAAATCAGCTCTACCTTCTTCCATAGTAGAGCTATAATTTTTCAATGTTTCTTTTGGCTGACCTACTCCTGGGTTAAGCTGGCCTGAAGCATGTCCTACAACCTCATGAAGAGCTGTGTGTAGTTTGTCTCCAAGCTGGCCATGCTCTATTTCAAGATCATATTCCTGGTCATCATGTGCAAATTCTTTTAATCTTCCTGAAGATCCTGAATTATTATATGCATGAATTATATTTCCAAGAGAAACTGACTTGCTACCAATAGAGGCTCTAATCCAATTTGCATTTGGCAAATTTACTCCAATAGGTGTGCTTGGAGAAGCATCTCCAGACTCTCCAGCAACATTGACTGTTTTATAGGTAACACCAACAACATTTTCTTTTTTGTGCTCCTCCATAAGGGAAGAGTTATCTTCAAACCACTGTGCATTTTCTGAAAGAACTGACATCTTTCTAGACATATCGAAATCATTTATTTGCACGATATTTTCATACGAACCTCGATAACCTAAGGGATCATTATATACTTCAATAAAACTATTTATGTAATCTATATTTCCATCAGTTGCTTTTGTCCAAGCCACATTATAATCATCCCATGTTTGAAGATCACCAGTTTTATAATAATCAATTAATAATCTAAGAGCATCCCCCTGAGGTTCATTTTCAGCTACTCCAGCTGCTAAATCTAACCATTTAGTAATTTCATCAATAGCTGCACCATATAATCCTCCAGACTTATAGACTATTTCCTTTAAAACACCATCTTCCTTTACAAGCTTGGAGTTTAATCCGTGTGAAAGTGGTTTTGTTGGATCTGGGGATGTGACATTTGAATAAAATGATTCTACATCATTAGATGTTACATCTGGACCATAAAAGTTAACAGCTGAAAGAAGCACATTATCTACATTTTTAGCTTTATTTACCTTCTTTAAGTCTTTATCGTTAAACATTGCATCCATAGCTTCAAAATTTAGATCTGTGGAGGTTGATTGCATTAGCTCTTTTAAATAATCTAAAGTAAATCCAGGTTTTAATTTGTCATTGGAATAATGATGATGGATACCATTGCTGAACCAAACTCTTTTTAAATAGGTTTCAAATTCCATCCAATCATCAGAGGATCTATCTCCAGTATAGTTAGCGTATATATTCTCTAGAGCTGATCTAATAGCTAGATTATGTCTATAGTTTTGGTCATACATTATATCTCTGCCCGATAGACCTGCCTGAGTTAAGTAATAAACTAATTTTTTTTCTTTTAGTGTTAATTCATCCCATCCTGGAATTTGATATCTTATTACTTTTAAATCAGCAAATTCATCTATTTTATACTCAAAATCATCCTCACTAGAAGGCACATAGTAATCCCCCGAATCCGTATTGCAGTTATAGAAAAAAGCTGAAATAAAAATTACAATTAATAACGATTTAATTCTCATAAGTTTTTAGTTTTTAAAATTGGATTTCTAATGTATAAATTTTTCTCAAGAGTAAATAATTTTAAAACCACTATTAACAGTATTTTAATAAATAAATTAATGAAGAAAAATTTAATATATTTGGGCGATGAAAAATTTTCTTTTGGTTTTCATAGGTGGTGGTTTCGTTTGTGGTCTTCTTTATATTATTGAAAAATACATTGCTAATAATCTACAATAAATGGATACACTGAGTCATGCATTATGGGGTAAAGGC
>CAZXST010000005.1:0-26251 GCA_964643205.1 uncultured Flavobacteriaceae bacterium
ACGGATCTATAGTCTTTCATGCAGGAGCACTTACAAAAAACAAAAAAGTTATCACGTCAGGAGGCAGAGTCTTAGCTGTTACATCTTTATCTAAAAACTATAAGGACGCATTAACAATATCTTACAAAAATATATCAAAAATATATTTTAAAAACATGTATTACAGAAAGGATATTGGATTTGATTTATAAATAAGAATGGGCTGTTATGCTTTTATCTTCTTCATTATTATCATTAAAAGATTTTAATTGTAACATCCAATAAATGAATGCCCCAGAGACAATAAGAAAAAAGAACCACCCTACTATATTTGACAACCACCAGTCATTCTCACCAATGTTTCTTAAGAAATCAAAAGGCAAAAAGAGATAGTTTACAAAAATGTCTTCTATTCCATAAAAAAAGCTTCTCATTGTTAATTCAATTAATTTGCCTTGCAAATATACAAATCTTTCCATGATTACAATGATTTTTGATTGACCTAGATTAATGGCCTATTCTAAGGCGACTTATATATTCAACACTTACTAATTTATTTTAAATAAGGTATATTTGATATTTAAAGAAAAGCTATGTTTTCAAAAAAAGCAATCGAAATTTTTAATCAAGCAACGAGAGATTATAAAAAAACAGCAATCATTGACCAGGATTTTATAAACAAGTATAAAATAGAGGAGGAATATATAGAAAGCGTGCTGTATAAAAAAGCCTGGATAGACACAGTCCAATGGGCATATGAAGATATAATCCGGGACCCAGAAATTGATCCCGTGGAAGCATTAAGCATAAAACGAAAAATTGATGCATCCAATCAAGACCGAACAGACACTGTAGAATTGTTGGATGATTATTTTTTGGAAAAATATTCTAACGTAAAAATATTGCAAGAAGCTTCAATCAACACAGAAAGCCCAGCATGGGCCTTGGATAGACTTTCAATTTTAGAGCTAAAAATATATCACATGAGAATTGAAGCAAATAGGATTGATGCCTCAGAGAACCATAAAGAAAAATGCAGCTTAAAGCTAGAGGTGCTGATTCAGCAGAGAGAAGATTTATCATTGGCAATAGACGAGCTTTTAGACGAGATCTCCAAAGGAAAAAAATACATGAAAACCTATAAACAGATGAAAATGTATAACGACGAAGAGCTTAATCCTGTACTTAGAAAAAACAAATAATATTTCTTTAACATTATATTGGAAGCAATTAAACACATTTTAATTATTAGACTTTCTTCAATGGGAGACGTGGCAATGACTGTACCTGTTGTTAGACTTATACAAAGGGATTCTCCAACAACTAAGATATCTATTTTGACAAAGCCAGGTTATACAGAAATATTTAGAGAATTTAAAGAAGCAAATATTATTGCTATAGATCTTAAAGGGAAACATAAAGGGCTATTAGGTCTAGTTAAATTATATTATGAGCTGAAACAATTAGAAATTGATGCGGTGATTGATTTACATGGAGTTTTAAGGACAAATTTTCTAAAATTTTTATGGGGTAAGAATTTTTATCAGATTGACAAGGGGAGAAAAGAAAAAGAAGAGTTAATAAAGGGCAAAGACTTTAAACAACTCAAGACAACACATCAAAGATATTTAGATGTATTTAAGAATATCAACTATAATTTAACCTTTTCCAAAAGTGAATTTCCTAAAAAAATAAATTTATCCAGACACCCAATAACAAATAAAATAGATTTCGATAAAAAGTTAATAGGGATAGCACCCTTTGCTAAGCACAAAGCAAAGACCTATTCATTAGAAAAAATGAAGGAAGTAATGGAGAGTATTTCTAAGAAATATACAATCTTGTTATTTGGCGGAGGAGAAAGTGAAGGCAAACAACTAAAAATAATATCAGAGAGGAACAGAAATATATTCAGCCTAGCTGAAGGATTTTCGCTTTCGGATCAGCTTGACTTTATTTCAAATTTAGACTTAATGATTTCCATGGACTCGGCAAATGGTCATTTAGCCGCAATGTATGGAGTTAAGGTTTTAACAATTTGGGGAGTAACACATCCGTATGCAGGCTTTGCCCCTTTTAATCAAAGCTCAAAATACTCTATTCTTGTTGATAAAAACAGGTACCCTAAAGTTCCTACTTCTATATACGGCAATAAATCGCCAGAAGAATATAAGCAAGCAATTAATAGTATTAAACCTGAGGCAATAATTAAAAAAATAAAGGAGATTATTTAAACATCATCATAGTCTACACAAACAGAATTGCTAAGAGGAAGGGCTTGACATGTTAGAATTAAACCATCATCTATTTCAGCGTCAGTAAGAATATGATTCTGCTGCATTGCCGCACTACCAGAGGTTAGTTTGCCTATACATGTTGCACAAGCACCGCCTTGACATGAATATGGAGCTTCTACATCATTTTCAAGAGCTGCATCTAGAATGGTTTGATCCTTTGAGCCTTTAATTGTGGTCTCAAAGCCATCCATTTTAATTGTAATTAACACTTCTTCTTTCAAAATTTAATCTTTTACAGCAAATGTATAAAAAGTTGAGTATTTTTGGTTTATAGGCAATATCTGTAGATTATTTCTGTTAATATTTTACTTATGTTTAATAAAATTAGTTTTAAATATCTTTTTATAGGATTTATATCAGCTTTTGTTATTGTTGGCTGTTCTAGGAAAAAAGACAAATTTTTAAATAAAAATTTTCATTCTATAACTACTAAATACAATTACCTATATAATGGAAACAATTTATTGGATCAAGCCCTTGAATCTTTAAATGAAGAAGAAAAAGACAACTTTTGGGAATTATTATCATTAGAAAAGTATAGCTCAGAAGAGATAGCTAAAGATTTTCAAAATGACATTCAAACTCCTTTTTCTCAAGCAGAGGAAAAAGCTGTTTTAGCTATTCAAAAACATTCAATGAACATAAACGGAAAAGAGGAAAACCCGATTATGGACGAAGCTTATCTATTGCTTGGAAAGGCAAGATATTATGATCAAAGATTTATACCTTCTTTAGAGGCATTTAACTACATACTGTTTAAGTATCCCTCCAGCCAATATATAAATCACGTTAAAATATGGAAGGAGAAAATCAATATAAGACTAGGTCAAAGTGAGACGGCTATAATAAATTTAAAAGAACTAATTCTTGACAATAAATTAGAAAACAATGATTTAGCTGAGGCTAACATATATTTAGCACAGGCATATATCAATACCAAAAGCAAGGACAGCGCCATACCATGCTTAAAAACAGCAAGAAATTTAATTAATGAAAAACCTATTAAGGCTCGATATAACTATATATTGGGACAGCTATACGATAATTTTAAATATAAGGACAGCGCCAACACCCTTTATGATGAAAATATAAACTACAAAAGAAAAATCCCAAGAGAATTTTTAATTCATTCTTATATTAGAAGAACAGCAAATTCAGACTCTATTAAGAATTCAATTATTGAACTCAAGGAGCTTGTTGAAAATATTGAAAACAGACCATTTTTAGGATCACTCTATCATCAAATAGCCCTATTAACATTAAGACAACAAAAAGACAGTGTGGCAATTAAATTTTTTAATAGATCATTAGAGTCCATTGTAAATGATGAATATTTAGAAAGAATAAATTATAACAAATTAGCGGATATAAATTTTAACAATAATGAGTATTTAACAGCAGGCCTATATTATGACAGCACACTGACCAAATTAAAGAAGAAAACAAAATTATATAGGCAGATTAAAAAGAAGAGAGACAATCTTAAAGATGTAATATTTTATGAGAATATTACTAAACATAACGACAGCATATTAGCGCTAATTAATATGAATAATTCTGATAGAAAGGCGTATTTTAAACTATACATTGATGAATTAAAGAGAGAAGAAGAAAAACGCAAAGAATTAGAAATGCAAACAGATTATGGCACACAAAATATTTTTGAGAATCAATCAAAAGCATATGATGAGGCAATATTTTATTTTTATAACCCCACCGCAATTGCATACGGAAAAAGTGCCTTTACAAAGAAATGGGGAAAAAGAAAACTAGTTAATAATTGGAGATGGTCTATTGAGTTTAATGATTTAAAAAATAAAGACGAAGAAATTGTAGGATCAGAAATAGCAAAGGACAGTATTTATAGCATTGAATACTACTTAAACAGAATTCCTAAATCCTCAGCAACAATTGACAGCCTTAAATTTATTACAAATGACGCCTATTATAAATTAGGAGCCATTTATAAAGATCAATTCAAGGAGTTTGAAATATCAAATCAAAAACTAACAACCTTATTAAGCAATAATCCAGAATCTTCTTTAATTCCTCCTGCAAAATATTCGATGTATAAAAACTATATAAGCCTTAACAAGGAAATGAAGGCGACACAAACTAAAGAAGATATTATAATTAATTATCCTACATCAAAATATGCCGAATTTTTGTTAAATCCAGAAATAGTATTGTTAGAAACAGAGAACAACCCAACAGAAATTTATAATACTATATATGAGGAATATAATAAGCAAAATTATATAAACGCTATTACACTCTGTGATACCAACATTAGGAAGTTTTATGATAGCCCAATACTTCCAAAAATAGAAATGTTAAAAGCAGTATCAATTGCAAAAGAATTTGGATACAACAGATACATGGAGCAATTAAATTTCATAAAATTAAACTACTCAAATTCTATTGAAGGAAAGGAAGCAGAATTCATTATAAAAAACGTATTGCCTTTGCTGAGTAGTACAATTTTTATAGACAATGAAGAGGCTAATAGCTTTAAAATATTATACCCTTTTTCAAACGCAAGTAATACCGATATAGAGAGCTTTGATACAATAATAACTCAAGCAGTAAACGAAATAGAATATTTGGATTTGAAAACCTCAAAAGATCATTACAATAATATTGTTACATTTGTAGTTCTGCATGGCCTAAAGAGCTATGATGGCGCCATGGGACTATCTGAAATGTTAAATGAAAAAGCAGAGATAAATAACAAAAAAAGCTTTGTTGTTTCTTCTGAAAATTATAAGACAATTCAAATACATAAAAATTTAGAAGAATATTTAAAATAATAAACTATGAGCAATAATAGTCAACAAAACATGATAACCCAAGGGACTACTCTTGTGGGAGATGTAATTAGTGAGGGAGATTTTAGAGTTGAGGGGAACATTAAAGGAAACATCAAAACTACAGGCAGAATTGTAGTAGGTAAAACAGGTGTTGTAAACGGCAGTCTTGAAGGAGAAGATGCAGATTTTGAAGGAGGATTTACAGGAAAATTAACACTTTCAGGAAAACTAACATTAAGATCTTCAGCATATATTGAAGGTGAGGTAGAAATAGGAAAATTAGCTGTGGAGCCAGGAGCAACTTTTAATGCAACTTGTAGTATGAAGGGGGGAGTCAAAGAATTAAAGAAAGGTGAAAATAAAGAAACAGCTGAGAAACAAGAAAAAACAGCATAATCTAATTATATTTTCACAAATTGGACTTCAAATGCTGATGATTATATTAGCAGGTGTCTTTGTAGGATTTAAATTAGATCAAATCTACCCAAACCAGTATAAAGCCTTTACAATTGCGTTCTCTTTGTTTTCTGTAGGGCTTTCAATCTATTTTGTAATTAAGCAAGCATCAGAGCCTAAAAACCAACACTTAGAAAAAAACAAAAAGAAGGAATGAAATTTTATTTTAAGATCGCCGCGTGTTCTTTAATTATATTATTAGTTCACTATTTAATAATTGATATTGCAGTTTCTGCTAAATTTATCATTCCATTATGGATAATTTATGTATTTAATTTTACATCATTATCATTAATTTATTTTGGACTATTAATTAATTTCAACTACAAGCTATTCAATCACCTGTACTTATTTGTTTTTGCAACAACATTAAAAATGATTGCCGCAATAATCATTTTAAAGCCGCTTTTTAGCATTGACAGTTCCGATTTAATTTTTGAAGTTTTAAACTTCTTTTTTCTGTATTTTATTTTTCTTTTTATAGAAATAATTAGCCTAAGAAACATACTAAGTAAACTTTAATTTTTGTTGTGAGTTTTTATTTGAAATTTAATTTTATGTGTGTACATTTGCAACCAGAATATTAGAGCAAAAATAAAGCTATAATGACAAGAAATTCTTATACACTCTTCCTTTTTATTTTTTGTTGTTTGTTTACTGCATTAGCTTATTCTAATAATAATGACAAAGCTTCTAAAGAAGATGATTTTGATGTTAATGAGGTAATCATGCATCATATAAAGGACTCTCACGATTTTCACATATTGGACTGGAATGGACATCCTGTATCGGTTCCATTACCTGTAATTTTATGGACTAACGAAGGATTGGTTGCCTTTATGTCTTCAGAATTTCATCATGATGATTCAGGGGAAATAATTGTTAAGAGAAAAAACCAAGCATTTGTTAAATTTCATGAAGAAATCTACTATGCAGGGAATGATGTAGATGGTAAATATATTCAGCTTGATTCCTCAAATCACCCAATTAATGATAAGCCTTTAGATTTATCAATTACAAAATTAGTGTTTTCAATGTTTTTGTCTATAATCATAATCTTTGTAATATTTATAGTGTCAGCAAAATCATATGCTAGGTCAAAGAAAGGAGAGCCATCAGGGCTAGGAAAATTTACTGAACCTATTATTATTTATATCAAGGACGAGGTTGCTCTGCCGTTAATTGGAGAGGAAAAACATGAAAAATATGTGCCTTTTCTATTGACTTTATTTTTCTTTATTTGGATTAACAATCTTATGGGAATGATCCCTTTTTTCCCTTTTAGTGCTAATTTAAGCGGCAATATTGCTTTTACTGCAGTATTGGCTTTAATTACTTTTGTTATAACTACATTGGTTGGAAACAAGAATTACTGGAAACATATTTTTTGGATGCCGGGCATTCCAGTCCCAATGAAATTATTTATGGCACCAATTGAATTTTTAGGGATATTTATAAAACCACTGTCTTTAATGATCCGTTTGTTTGCAAACATTTCAGCTGGACATATTATTGTATTAAGTCTAATCTCATTAATATTTATTTTTAAAAGTGTTTGGGTGGCTCCTGCCTCTCTTCTCTTTTCTGTGTTTATAAGTCTTATTGAAGTATTAGTTGTGGCCATTCAGGCCTATATATTTACCATGCTATCTGCCTTATACATAGGCACCGCAATGGAAGAACAAGAACATTAATTAATTTTAAAATTTAAAACATGAATTTAATATTATTTTTATTACAGGATGTTGATTATGGACCATTTGCTGCTATTGGAGCAGGACTGGCTGCTATTGGAGCAGGAATTGCAGTCGGTTTAGTTGGTGGATCAACCGTAGAATCAATTGCAAGACAACCTGAAATGCAAGGAAAACTAGTATCAACAGCAATTATTTTAATTGCCTTTGCTGAGGCAGTTGCACTATTTGCCATTGTATTAGCTTTAATTATATAACAAAAAAACAAAAGGGTTAATTTGCTTTTTTGTTTTTATTAAACTATAAATCATGGACTTAATTACACCTGACGTAGGATTGTTGTTTTGGACTTTAGTATCATTCATTATTCTGTATCTAATTCTTAGAAAATTTGCCTGGGGGCCAATTCTAGGCGCTGTAAAAGAGAGAGAAGAGTCAATTAAGGCAGCCCTTGATGCAGCAGACAATGCAAAAAAGGAGATGGAAAATCTAAAAGCTGATAATGAGAAAATTTTAAATGAAGCAAAAACTGAAAGAGAAGCAATGCTTAAAGAAGCAAGAGAAATGAAATCAAAATTAATTTCTGATGCAGAAAATGAAGCTAAGGTTAAGGCAAAATCAATGGTTGAAGCAGCAAAAACTGCAATTCAAAATGAAAAGAATTCAGCAATGAATGAATTAAAAAATACTGTTGTTGATTTGTCGGTAGGCATTGCAGAAAAACTTATCTCTGAAGAACTAGCTGATAAGGACAAACAATTAAAAATGATTGAAGAAATTTTAGATGATTCAAAATTAAAATAATTTATGAGATCTAGAGCAGCCATACGATATTCAAAAGCAATTTTTCAAATTGCAAAAGAGTCTAACAATCTACCTAATATAAAGGATGACATGGATTCAATAATATCAGCTCATGAATCTTCAGAAGATTTTAAAAAACTGATAAATAATACACTTATTAATTATTCAGAAAGAAAAGAGATTTTATCAATTGTAATATCAAAAATGAATGAAAAAACCAGCAATCTTATAGACCTGTTAATTACAAATAAAAGACTGTCAATTCTTTATGATATTGCCCATGGTTTTAATGACATTTATAATAGAGAAAATAATATTGAAAGGGCTACGGTTATAACAGCGACACCAATTTCAGATAAAATTAAAACCCAGGTTTTAAAAAAACTACAGGAATTAAGCAATAAATCTGTCGAGATTGAAAATATTATAGACGAAACTATTCTAGGAGGATTTATTCTTAGATATGAAAATAAAGAATATAATGCAAGCTTTTCACAGAGGCTTAGTAAATTAAAAAGTGAACTTATACAATAACAACGAAATATAGAAAAAATGGCAGAAGTAAATCCTGCTGAAATATCAGCAATATTAAAAAAACAACTTTCAAAGCACGAATCTTCTATATCCCTAGATGAGATAGGAAGTGTTTTAAATGTTGGAGATGGGATAGCAAGAGTTTATGGATTATTTAATGCTCAATACGGGGAATTGGTTGAGTTTTCTACTGGGACGCAAGGAATAGTATTAAACTTAGAGGAAGATAATGTAGGAATAGTTATGCTAGGATCGTCATCTGAAATTAAAGAAGGCGATACTGTGAAAAGAACAGCTAGAATTGCCTCAGTAAAAGTTGGTGAGGGGATTGTAGGAAGGGTAGTAGACACACTTGGAAATCCAATTGATGGCAAAGGAACTATAAAAGGAGATCTTTTTGAAATGCCTTTAGAAAGAAAGGCTCCTGGAGTAATATTTAGACAGCCTGTAAATGAGCCATTACAAACTGGAATAAAATCTGTTGATGCAATGATCCCTATTGGTAGAGGCCAAAGAGAATTAGTGATTGGAGACAGACAGACTGGAAAAACCACAGTATGTATAGATACAATTTTGAATCAAAAAGAATTTTTTGATGCTGGAGAGCCTGTATATTGTATATATGTGGCTATTGGGCAGAAAGCATCAACTGTTGCAGGAATTTCAAAAATTTTAGAGGATAAAGGAGCTTTAGCTTATACCACTATTGTTGCAGCCAATGCTTCTGATCCAGCAGCAATGCAAGTATATGCTCCTTTCACTGGAGCTTCTATAGGAGAATATTTTAGAGACACAGGCAGACCTGCATTAATTATATATGACGACTTATCAAAACAGGCTGTTGCTTATCGTGAAATCTCATTAGTATTAAGAAGACCTCCTGGTAGAGAGGCTTATCCAGGAGACGTTTTCTATCTTCATTCAAGACTTTTAGAGCGAGCAGCGAAAGTTATTAATGATAATGCAATTGCAAAGAATATGAATGATTTGCCCGCATCAATTAAATCTAAAGTTAAAGGAGGCGGTTCTTTAACTGCTTTGCCAATTATTGAGACTCAGGCAGGTGATGTTTCAGCCTATATACCAACGAATGTGATTTCAATTACAGATGGACAAATATTTTTAGAATCGGATTTGTTTAATTCTGGAGTAAGGCCTGCTATTAATGTAGGAATTTCAGTTTCAAGAGTTGGCGGATCTGCACAAATTAAGTCGATGAAAAAAGTAGCAGGAACATTAAAATTAGACCAAGCACAGTTCCGTGAATTAGAGGCTTTTGCGAAGTTTGGTTCTGATCTTGATGCAGCAACTTTAGGGGTAATTGAAAAAGGAAAAAGGAATGTAGAAATTTTAAAACAATCACAAAACGACCCATTTAAAGTTGAAGATCAGGTTGCAATTATATATGCTGGATCCAAAAATTTACTCAAGGATGTGCCAGTAGATAAAATAAAAGAATTTGAATCAGACTATATCCAATTACTTAATAGCAAGCATTCTAAGGTTCTTAAGGAAATTAAACAAGGGAAATTATCAGATAATGTCATAAATACACTGGAGAAGGTTTGCAGTGAATTAGTCTCCAGATATTAATGTAATAGACAATTATGGCCAACTTAAAAGAAATTAGAAATAGAATTTCATCTGTTTCTTCTACTATGAAGATTACAAGTGCTATGAAAATGGTTTCTGCTGCAAAACTCAAGAAAGCTCAGGACGCTATAGTAGCCATGAGGCCTTATTCGAATAAGTTAACAGGTATTTTACAAGACTTATCTTCTTCAATTGATTCAGACAATATTTTTATTCAAAACAGAAGTACTAATAAGAATTTGATTGTTTGTATTACTTCAAATAGAGGCTTATGCGGAGGGTTTAATTCTAATATTGTTAAGGAATGTATTGATATAGCGGAGAAACAAAAAAATAAAGAAACATCTTTTTTCTGTCTTGGGAAAAAAGGAAGCGATCTGTTGTCAAAGAAATATAATGTCGTTTTAACAAACAATGAAATTTTTGACAATTTATCTTTTGAAAATGTTAAAGAAATAGCAGAAATATTAATCAAAAAATTTGTTGAAAAAGAATTTGACACAATCCAAATAGTGTATAACAGATTTAAAAATGCAGCTACACAGATTGTTACTAATGAAAAATTTCTTCCAATTACACCTGTTGATGATCAGCAGGATAACAATTTGCAGTATATTTTTGAGCCTTCAAAATTAGAGATAGTAAATGAACTAATCCCTAAATCTCTTAGAACACAATTGTTTAAAGCATTAAGAGATTCTTATGCTAGTGAACATGGGGCTCGTATGACAGCAATGCACAAAGCAACTGACAATGCAACAGAGCTAAGAGATCAATTAAAACTCACATATAACAAGGCAAGACAGGCTGCTATTACAAATGAAATATTAGAAATTGTTGGCGGGGCAGAAGCCCTTAACAATTAAAACATCTACTATTGGCTTTTGCATTCCTATAATTATTAGTTTAATTTTAGATTATAAAGAAATGTAATTTGAAAAAATTAATTCAGTTAGTTAGGCAGACCGTTATTTATGGTATTGCAACAGTATTTCCTAGAGTAATAAGCGTTTTATTAGTCAGGCTTCATACAGATAAACAGATATTAGAAAATGTGTCAGATTATGGAAATTTATCTTTAATTTTTTCATATATCATTCTTTTTAATGTGATTTTGTCCTATGGGTTAGAGACGTCTTTTTTTAGATTCTTCAACAAAGAGTCAAACAAAAAGGAAGTTTTAAGCACGTCTTCAATATCAATTGTTTTTACAACAATATTATTTTATGCAATTGCATCAATTTTTAAAGTTGAAATTTCTGAATTTACTGGAATAGAAGCTCAATACCTTGATTTGGTTTTATGGATACTTATATTAGATGCATTGGTCGTTATCCCATTTGCTTATCTAAGAGCAAAAGGACAGGCTATAAAGTATTCTATTATAAAAATTGTGAATGTAATAGTATATTTTTCACTAAATATTTTTCTATTAATTTTTCTTAAAAAAATTGCAGTTAACAACAATTTCTTTACAGAGATATATACGCCTAATTATGAAATAAACTACATTTTTATTTCTAATCTGATTGCTAGTGCAACTAGCTTAATTTTATTAGCCCCATTTTACTTTAAAATCAATTATAGAATAAATTTTGTTTTATTGAAGAAAATGTTAATTTATGCTTTCCCAATTCTTATTTCGGGACTTGCATACTCAATTAATGAAACTTTTGATAAAATTTTATTAGACTTTATTTTACCAGATTCTATAGCTAAAACTCAGATAGGAATGTATGCTGCTTGCTATAAGCTTGCATTATTTATGACTTTATTTTCCACAGCCTATAAATTAGGGATTGAACCCTTTTTCTTTAAAGAAGCTAACACAAAATCTCCTCAAAAAACCTATGCGTTAATCTTGGAAGTTTTTGTTATCCTTGGATCTTCTTTATTATTATTAGTAGTAGTTTTTGCAGATTTATTAAAGGTAGTTTTTATTGGAGATCCAGAATATTGGGAGGCTATGAAAATAGTGCCAGTGATTTTATTAGCAAATTTTTGCTTAGGAATTTATCAAAACCTTTCAGTATGGTATAAGATAACAGATAAAACAAAATTCGGAGCCTATATTTCTGTTATGGGAGCATCATTTACACTGGTATTAAATATTATGTTAATACCCTATTATGGCTATGTTGGGTCTGCTATAGCAACACTTGCAGCATATGCTTCAATGGCGGCCATTTCATATATCTTGGGAAGAAAGCATTATCCTATTCCATATAAGATACATAAAATAGGATTTTATATAATTTTTGCCATATCCTTGTCTACAATTTCATTTTATTTCTTTAGAGGTAATTTTTATATTGGTATAGCTTGTTTAATATTGTTTTATATAACAATTTTATTCTTTGAAAAATCAAATATTCGTTTATTATTAAGAGGATTTAATGAAAATTAGAATTATAAATAAATCGCCCCATAGTCTTCCAAAATATGAAACTGAAAATTCTGCAGGAATGGATATTAAGGCCTTTATTAAAAACAGTATTACCTTAAACCCTTTAGAGAGGACTATTGTGACTACAGGACTATATTTGTCTTTGCCCAAAGGCTATGAGGCACAAGTTAGGCCACGAAGTGGTTTAGCAATAAAAAAAGGGATTACAGTATTAAATTCTCCTGGAACAATTGATTCTGATTATAGGGGAGAAATAGGAGTTATTTTAATTAATTTATCTAACGAAGTATTTACAATAAAAAATGGAGACAGAGTGGCTCAGCTAATTATTGCAAAACACACCTCTGTTATTTGGGAAGAAGCAGAGCAATTAGAAGATTCTTCAAGAGGCTCTGGAGGATTTGGAAGTACAGGTATATAAATAATAGAAAATAAATGAAAAACATTAAATACATATTGTTAATAATAGTTCTTTTATTTACTTCTTGTGCCTTAAAAAAAGAATATATAATAGGAGATAGTAAGGGCATTACAGCAAAAAAGATTGTAAAAGCTATAGAACAGAATCAAAACAAGTTTGAATCATTACAAGCAAGAGCAAAAATTGATTATTCTTCAAATAACAAAATCAAGACAAATACTGTAACAATTAGAATATTGGCTGGAGAAAAAGTTTGGATAAGCGCGCCACTTGGTGCCATTCGCTTATTAATAACAAAAGACTCAATAAAATATTATAACAAACTTGAGAGAAATTATATAAAGACAGATTTTTCATATATAGAAGATTTACTAGGCCTTAATGTTACTTATGATATGCTAGAAAAGCTACTCTTTGCTCACCCAGTTTTGGAATTAAGCTCAAGGGATTTTGAAAAAAAATTAAATAAAGAAAATAATCAAACCCCTAGTAAATTAAGATCATATATTTTTAAGAAGGATGTAAATTTTGATAATAATCAGTTTGTCGGACTATTTTACATTAACCCTTACAATTTTAAATTAAATAGTCAAAAATTTTTTAAATCAGAGGATTCAATAAAAGTTACGAATGCATCTAAAATACTCAAAGGCTCACAGACATTCAGTATAAATTATAAGAACTATACTACAATAAATAAGGAAGTTTATCCAAAGAAGATTTTATTTCTAGACTCTGATAACAAATCTATAAATATTGATATGAAGTCAATAGCTATAAACAAAAAATTAAATATCCCTTTTAGAATTCCTAGAGGATACAATCAAATCAATATTGATCAATAAAATGAGATTTGTTCTAACAATTTTATTCCTGTTTTCCCTACTAGGAGATGGAGTGCTTTTTGCCCAATCAAAAGAGGCTTTAGAAAGAAAGCGAGAGGAATTAACTTCTGACATCAAGCAAATTGAAAAATTAATTGATAATTCACTAAATAAGAAAAGAGCTTTATTAACTAATGTAGAGAACCTACAGTTTAAAATTGATCTTCAAAAGAAGTTAATTATGAACATCAATAATCAACTTAATATAATTGTTAATGAAGTCGAGAGTAACACCATAGAATTAAATCAATTATTAAAAAAGCAAAAGAAAGTAAAAGAAGATTATGCCTCAATGGTTCTTAAATCTTACAAACATAAATCAAAACTCAACAGGATAATGTTTGTTTTTTCAGCAAGTAATTTTATACAAGCTTACAAGCGTCTACAGTACTATAAGCAATATGTAAAATATAAGGATAAACAACTGAAACAAATTAGGCTAAACACAACATTAATAGACGATGCGTTAAAAGAGTTAGCCGAACAAAAAACCCAAAAGCAAGATTTAATCTTAGCAAATGAGAAGATTAAAACAAATTTAGACAAGGAAAATTTGACACAAAAGAATATGATTGTTGAAATTAGAAGCGATGAAAAGCGATTTATTAATCAAATAAAGATAAAGCAGAAACAGACCCAGGAAATTGATAAGCAAATAGAAAAAATAATTGCAGAGGCTACAGCTAGGGCTAAAAATAAAAACTTAGAGGAGTTTAATTTAACTGCAGAAGCAAAATTAATTTCTAAAAAGTTTAACGAAAATAAGGGAAAATTGCCATGGCCAGTTGAAAAAGGAGTGGTCATATTAAAATATGGTAGGCAGCCCCACCCAATAGTAAAAACAACTACAATTCAGAGCAATGGGGTAAGAATATTAACTAGTAAAAATCAAGAAGTTAGATCAATTTTTGACGGAAAAATATACTCAATAATAGTTTCTAAAAATGGAAGTCATGCTATTTTAATCCAGCACGGAAACTTTTTTAGCGTCTATAAGAATCTTACAGAAATTTATGTAAAGAAAGGTGAAATAATAGAAACTAAACAAGCCATAGGGAAATTGAATACAAACAAATCTACTGGTCAAACAATTTTAAACTTTAGTATTTTCAAGGATGGTGTGACACAGAATCCTTCAGCATGGATATATAAAATGTAGAGATTATTTAAAAAGAGCTTTTAATTCAGTAGCATCTTTGGCTTTCATTTTTCCAGCTAAAACTAGACTCAATTGCCTCCGCCTCAATGCCCCATCATATCTTTGTTTTTCTTCTTCTGATTCAGGCTTTAATTTATCAATCGCTACTGGCCTCCCATTTTTATTAACTGCAACAAAAGTATAAATTGCTTCGTTTGCTTTAATCTTTTCTCCTTTTTCATCATCAATCCAAACATCAATATAAACTTCCATAGATGAATTAAAAACTCTAGAAACTTTTGCTTGGATAGTAACAGTGCTTCCTAATGGAATAGCCTTATCAAAAGACACATGATTCACAGAGCTGGTGACAACAATTTTTTTTGAGTGACGTCTGGCAGCTATGGCAGCTGCCGTGTCCATTCTAGCAAGTAATTCGCCGCCAAACAAATTGTTTAAAGGGTTTGTCTCCCCAGGAAGCACAGAATCAGTCATTATTGTTAATGATGATTTAGGAGATTTTATACTCATTAGCTTTATTTGAAATGGTTTGATTATTAATTGACATCTTTATAAAGCAGCCATGCATTTATATTGTGTGTGTTTCTAATATTACTAAGAGCCTTTTTAGCTTCAGCCCTTGTGCTATAGCTAGCATAGGCAACTTGATAAAGACCAAAACTATTTTGACCGATTTTCCTTGCATCTTTATATCCTATAGTCTTTAATTGCTCTAACTTAGAGTAACTATTTTCTTTAATTCTAAATGACCCCCCAACAACATGAAAATCTCCATACTTTTTGTTAAGACTGAGCTTTATAACAGGCAGGGGATTGTCAATTACAAATGTTGCCTTCTGAATTTTATCTTCAATTTCTTTTTCAGCTTTTTGATATGAAATTTGATTTGCCTTATTGATATCATTTAAATAGTTTGTTGTAATACTGCCTCCAATAAATAATGCAATAATTAAAATGGCAGCATACTTGTAATATGTATTAAAATTATAAGCTTTATCAGTAGATTTTTTATTTACCTTGCTAATTGAAAATTCAGAAAATCCAAAGGAGCTACTTAAAAAACTTATATTATTATAAGGGCTAAAAGTATATTTATCATTTTTTAATGACAATGAGCCAACATCTTTAAATTTCACTAACTCTCCGTTGTTTAAGGCTGTATTATATGAAAGTATTTTTTTATGAATTTTGTTCCTTGCTTTTTCACGAGAAATATTTTCTACTATTGCAATATGATTTGCAAGAAGCCCGTCATTTTCTACAATCTTTGGATTAAATGAAATATGTTTTGATGGAGGATAAATTACATTATTTGATTCATCAATTTTTGCTGAAACATTTCTAGTAATAAATGCACCTAAATTTGGCAATACCACACAGTCATTTCGATATAGTAAATCTTTAATGTATGTATCAAATTTCATTTAAAAATTATAACATTTCAATATATAAATAATTAAATATTTTATCAAGCAAATATTTAATTATATCCAAGCTTTTTACGAACTCTTTTTAGAACTGTGTTTGCAGTTTCTTTTGCTTTTGTTGCGCCTGCTTCTAATATTTTATCTATTTCATCTAGATTATTTAGATAGTGATTAAACTCTTGTCTTTCTTTAGAAAAGTTTTTAAGAATTAAGGCGAACAATTCTTCTTTTGCTTGACCATATCCGTACCCTCCTTTTTCATACTTAGATTTAAGACTGGCTATTTCAGATTTTGATGCAATTAGTTTATAGATTTTAAATAAATTGCAATTTTTCCAATCTTTTGGATCTTCAATTGATGCACTATCAGTTTTTATTCCCAGAATTTGTTTTTTTAATTTTTTCTCATCTAGAAAAACGTCAATTATATTGTTTTTACTTTTACTCATTTTTTGTCCATCTGTTCCAGGAATTGACATATTTTCATTGTTAAGATCAGCCTGAGGAACAATAAATGTTTCTCCATAGATGTTATGAAATCTATTGGCAACATTTCTTGTTATTTCAAGATGTTGGAGCTGATCTTTGCCAACAGGAACAATTTTTGCATCATATAGTAAAATGTCTGCTGCCATTAACATAGGATAATTAAATAATCCTGAATTAACATCCTGTAGTCTATTTTGTTTATCCTTAAAACTATGCGCAAGAGTTAACCTCTGATAGGGAAAATAACAACTAAGATACCAAGCTAATTCTGTAACTTGTGGGATATCACTTTGTCTGTAAAAAACAGTTTTTTTATGATCTAATCCAAAGGCAAGCCATGCTGCTGCGGTGGCATAAGTATTATGAGAAAGGATTTTCTGGTCTTTAATTTGAGTAAGTGAATGTAAATCTGCAATGAACAAATAAGATTCGCTATTTTTTGTTTGTGACATTTGAATTGCAGGCATAATTGCCCCTAAAATATTACCTAAATGAGGTGTGCCAGTACTTTGAATACCTGTTAAAATTCGATTAGATTTTTTCTCCATTATTACAAAGTTAAACCTTTTATTAAAATAATTTAATTAGTTTTGAAAGTTGTGAAATTTTTAAAGTATTTTTTCTGGACATTATATAATATATGGTTCTATATATTAACTACAGCTGCAACAATACTCATTTTATGTCCTGGGTTCATTGCTTTAGTAATAAATAAAAACGGATATAAGTATTTTTATTTTTTTGGCGTAACATGGGCTAGGACTATATTGCTTTTTATGGGATTTTATACCATTGTTAATCAAAAGCTAGATTTTGACAGAGGCAGTGCTTATGTATTTGTTGGCAACCATGTCTCAATGATTGATGTAATGGTGATGGTTTCAGTTGCATCAAAATATCCTATGGTGTTTGTTGGAAAGAAAGAGTTAGAAAAAATACCAATTTTTGGATATTTATATAGAAAGACCTGTGTTCTAGTTGATAGAAGTAGTCCTGAAAGCAGAAAAGCTGTCTTCAATAGTACAAAAGAGAAACTAAAAAAAGGAACAAATATTTGCTTTTTCCCTGAAGGAACAGTCCCTTCTCCTGAAATTGAATTAGGAGAATTTAAACAAGGCGCATTTAGTATAGCCATTGAACATCAAATTCCAATTATTGTTTTCACATTTTTAGACAACAAAAAAAGATTCCCCTGGAGTTTTGGAAATCTTCTAGCCGGCTCAAAAGGAATGCCGGGAGGATTGAGAGTAATTACCCATGAACCTATTTCAACAAAGAATCTAGTAATGAGTGATATGAAAGACCTTAGTGATAAGGTTAGAAATATTATGCTAAAGGATTTAGCAGAAGCTTAATCGACTAAACTTTTGATTTGTTTCTCTAGTTTTTCCATTAATTCTGGATTGTCTGACAAAATTCCTTTTACAGCATCTCTCCCTTGCCCCAATTTTGTTCCTTCATAACTAAACCAAGAACCACTCTTGTTTATTATTTCTGCATTAACAGCAAGATCTATAATTTCACCCACCTTTGATATTCCCCTTCCATACATTATATCAAATTCAGCTAATTTAAATGGCGGAGCAACTTTATTTTTAACAATTTTAACACGCGTCCTATTTCCAACGACACCGCCATCATTGTTTTTAATTTGTGTAGAGCGTCTAATATCTATTCTAATAGAGGCATAGAATTTTAATGCATTTCCTCCTGTAGTTGTTTCAGGATTACCAAACATAACTCCAATTTTCTCTCTAAGCTGATTAATAAAGAAAACAGTACAATTCGTCTTGCTAATTGAAGCTGTTAATTTTCTAAGAGCCTGTGACATTAGTCTAGCATGTAATCCCATTTTTGAATCCCCCATCTCTCCTTCAATTTCACTTTTAGGGGTTAGGGCTGCAACAGAATCAATTATGACCATATCAATAGCGCCAGATCTAATAAGGTTATCGGTAATTTCTAATGCCTGCTCACCATTATCTGGCTGTGAAATTATAAGATTTTCAATATCAACTCCTAAATTTTCAGCATAAAACCTATCAAATGCATGTTCTGCATCAATGAAGGCTGCAATGCCGCCTTTTTTCTGACACTCTGCAAGTGCATGCAGGGTAAGTGTTGTTTTACCTGATGATTCAGGGCCATAGACTTCGATAACCCTCCCTTTTGGATATCCTCCTACACCTAGAGCAATGTCTAAACCTAATGATCCAGACGATGTAGCCTCGACAGTAGTGTCAGGAGAGTCACCCATTTTCATTACAGTTCCTTTGCCATAAGCTTTGTCTAGCTTTTCTAATGTTAATTTTAATGCTTTTTGTTTGTTGTCTTTTTCTGTGCTCATTTTATCTTACTTAGGTATATGCTAATTTAGGACAACTTTTTGCAGAATACAATTTTTAAGCTTAGTTGTTTGTATCCTTTTTTCTATAAAATAATAAACATTACTTTTGTATGTAGGCAATTTATAAATAGTATAGCATGCAACTGTACAACAAACTTAGCTCTGATGAGCAATCTAAGCTTTTAGATATTTCAACAAGAAAAAGAATTACCCTCTCCTTTTATCAATATGCGCATATCAAGCACCCACAAACATTCAGAGACAAATTATTTATTGCTTGGAACAACCTTGATGTTTTAGGCAGAATATATGTAGCTTCTGAAGGAATAAATGCACAGCTTTCATTACCAAACGAAAATTTTTCAAAATTTCATAAACATTTAAACTCTATATCATTTTTAAAAGAGGTACGTTTAAATGTTGCAGTCAAACAGGAAAATAAATCTTTTTTAAAATTAACAATTAAAGTAAGAGATAAAATCGTTGCTGATGGATTGAATGATAATTCATTCGATGTAACTAATAAGGGGATTCATTTAAACGCAAGGGAATTTAATAAGTTAATGAAGCAAGATAATTCTATTGTAATTGATATGAGAAATCATTATGAGAGTGAAATAGGCCATTTTAAAAATGCTGTTTTACCTGATGTTGACACTTTTAGAGATTCTCTAGATCTTATTGAAAAGAACTTAAGCGCACACAAGGATGATAAAAAATTACTTATGTATTGTACAGGCGGAATAAGATGCGAAAAAGCAAGTGCTTATTTTAAGCATAAAGGATTTAAGAATGTATATCAATTAGAAGGAGGAATCATTGAATATATTCGCCAAGTAGAGGAAGAGAATTTAGAAAATAATTTTTTAGGAAAAAACTTTGTTTTTGATAATAGAAGAGCTGAAAAAATTAGTGAAGATATAATTTCAAATTGTCATCAATGCGGCAACCCATTTGATGTTCACACAAATTGTGCAAACGACGCCTGCCATCTTTTATTTATTCAATGTGAAGAATGTAAAACAAAAATGCAAAATTGCTGTTCATATAAATGTTTAGAAATAAAAAAAATGCCATATAAACTTCAAAAGCAATTACGGAGAGGACAAAAAAACAGTAATGATATCTTTAAAAAAGGAAGGACAAACAACATAACAACATTTAATTAATTCTTAATAATGTCTTGTAAAAATTGTATTTCGAATAGCAATGGAACACCTAAAGGGTGCAATAATAATGGAGCTTGCACTAGTAATTCTTGTAATACATTCACAGTCTTTGACTGGCTAAACAACATAGCTGTTCCAAACAATAAATCTATGTTCCCTTTTTGTGAGGTTAGGTTTAAAAATGGAAGAAAGAGATATTTTAAAACTAATTCTATTTTACTTTCAATTGGAGATATTGTTAGTGTTCAGGCTGAGAAAGGGCATGATGTTGGAGTTATAACTTTATTAGGTGAATTGGTAAGAATACAGATGAAGAAAAAAAATATTAATCATAAATCTGAGGATACTCTTGCTATATATAGAATTGCTTCACAAAAAGATATTGATGTTTGGAAAATCTCTCGAGATAAAGAGGAAGATGTTAAGGTAAGAGCAAGAAAACTAGCTCTAAAACTTGAATTGAAAATGAAAATTTCTGATGTTGAATATCAAGGAGATGGAAACAAGATCACCTTTTATTATACAGCTGATGATAGAGTTGATTTTAGAGAACTTATTAAGGTTTTTGCAAGTGAATTTAAATCAAGAATTGAAATGAAGCAGGTGGGGCTAAGAGAAGAAGCATCAAGGCTTGGCGGGATTGGTTCTTGTGGGAGAGAATTATGTTGCTCTACATGGCTTCATGATTTTCGAGCAGTAAACACATCTTCTGCTAGATATCAACAGCTATCCATTAATCCTGGGAAATTATCAGGCCAATGTGGAAAATTAAAATGTTGTTTAAATTATGAGTTAGGAACTTATTTAGATGCTTTAAGTTATATGCCTAAAAAAGAAATTAAGATTAAAACAAAAAAAGGAATGGCTATTTGTCAAAAGGTAGACATATTTAAAAGACGTCTTTGGTATTCATATATGGATCATCCCATTGATTGGCATGAGCTGGACGCTAAAACTGCTAATAATATGATTGAAGCTAATAAAAAAGGGGACACTATTAGCTCTCTTGAAGACTATGCAATAGCACCTTATAATGATGACGCTAATAATTTGTCGTTAAAAACTGACAGTATCACTAGATTTGATCGCCCAAGACATCGTACGTTAAATAAATTAGAAAGAACATGATTTATAGATTATTCTTAATAATTATAGTCATTATTTTTTCTTCATGTAGAAATGAGAGTTTGTTCAATCAATATCATTCCATGCCAATGGTTTGGCATAAGGACAGTGTTGTAAAATTTAATTTTCAAATAAAGGACTCATTTGCACGTTATAATACATATATAAAAATTAGGCTTAATGATGACTATATGTTTAATAATATTTATTTAATAGCAACTTTGAAAAATGCAAAAGGGTTAATGCTGATTGATACTCTGGAATATCAAATGGCTGTAAATGAAGGGGAGCTAATAGGAAGAAAGTTTATAAATATTGTAGAAAACAAACTTTTACATAAGGAAAATTTTGCATTAGTTAAAGATGAAGAATATAAGGTTAGCATTAAACATGCAATGCGAATAATAAATAAAACAGAAGGACTAGAATTTCTTGAAGGTATTTTAGATATTGGCTATAGTGTGGAAAAAGTAAAATAAAATCATTGATAAATAGAAATTCAAATATTAGAAAAAAGAAATATAAGATTTACATAATTATTATGTGGATGTTTTTTGTGTTAATTATATCAGGAATTACAGGGACTTTTTATTATGCTTCAATTGGAGGCCTAGGGGATATGCCAGATCTTAAAGTTTTGGAAAATCCAAAAACAAATTTAGCAAGCGAGGTATTTTCTTCAGACAATAAAACATTAGGAAAATATTATTTTAATGACAATAGGACCCCTGTTACATTTGATGAATTACCTAAGCATCTTGTAGAAGCATTGATTTCAATTGAAGATATTCGTTTTTATAATCATTCAGGCATTGACTTCATATCTACTTTTAGAGCAATATTAAAATTTGGTAGGGATGGAGGCGGTAGTACAATATCTCAGCAATTAGCAAAGCAATTATTTCACGGAGAGGGATCAAAAAACACATTTGCAAGAATAACTCAGAAATTTAAAGAATATATTATTGCTATTCGTCTTGAAAAACAATACACTAAAAATGAAATAATCGCACAATATTTAAACATTTATGATTTTAATAACAATGCTGATGGAATTAGAAGTGCAGCAAGAATATATTTTGCAAAGGAGCCAATTGATTTAAATATCAATGAATCAGCAATATTGGTAGGTATGTTAAAGAATTCTTCACTATATAACCCGAGACCACACAGAAACCCTATAGGGGTAAAAAACAGAAGAAATGTAGTTTTGAATCAAATGTTTAAATATGGTTATATAAATGAGACAATTAAAGATTCAATTAAACAAGAACCTCTTTCACTAAAGTATACTCCAGAATCTCATAGAGAAGGATTAGCAACATATTTTAGGGAATATTTAAGAGGATATATGAAGGAGTGGATTAATAATAAAGAAAATAGAAAACCTGATGGATCAAAATATAATTTAAATACTGATGGACTTAAAATTTATACTACTATAAATTATACTATGCAAGAATATGCAGAAAAAGCTATTGCTGAACATATGCCGAGATTACAGCAGGAATTTTTTAAACAAAATGAAGTCGTAGATGACTCTATAGCTCCTTTTAGAGAATTAACAAGTGGAGCAGTAGACACCTTATTAAGAATTTCTATGAGAAGATCTGAGCGGTGGAGAAAAATGAGATATGATATGAAAAAATCGCCTGAAGAAATTGAGGCTTCATTTTTTGAGCCAATTAAGATGACAGTCTTTTCTTGGAATGGCGACATTGATACAATAATGCAGCCTATTGATTCAATGAAATATTATAAGTCTTTCTTTAGACCCGGTATGATGTCAATGGACCCTTCAAATGGATTTATAAAAGCGTGGGCTGGAGGAATGAATTACAAACATTTCCAATATGATATGGCAAAAAACGGAAAACGACAAACCGGCTCAACTTTTAAACCTTTTGTATATGCAGCAGCAATTGATCAACTTCATCTTTCGCCATGTGATACATTTCCTGACAGTCAATTTTGTATAGAAAAAAATAAATTTGGCAACGTAGAACAGTGGTGCCCAAAAAATTCTGGAGATAAATATGGCAGAACGAGAACTTTAAAGAATGCTTTAGCTAATTCTGTTAATACAATTACTGCAAGATTAATCGATAGAATAGGGCCTAAACCTATAGT
The DNA here is from genome assembly GCA_964643205.1 of uncultured Flavobacteriaceae bacterium. Lineage (GTDB taxonomy): Bacteria > Bacteroidota > Bacteroidia > Flavobacteriales > Flavobacteriaceae. The sequence goes on from CAZXST010000005.1 coordinate 23,726, forward strand.
TAAATTAGCAAAAAAAATGGGGATAGAACAGCGCATACCGGCAGTTCCCTCTATAGCCCTAGGGACTCCAGATTTAAGTGTATATGAGATGGTAGCAGCATATTCTACTTTTGCAAATAAGGGAGTGTATACTAAGCCTGTTTTTGTAGAAAAAATAGAAGACAAAAATGGCACACTATTGTATGAATATCAACCTGAAACAAGAGATGTATTAAGTCAGGAGGCTGCATATGTAACAGTGAATTTATTAGAAGGGGTTACCCGTGCAGGTTCAGGCACTAGATTAAGAACTGTCGGATCTGATGAACATAATTTAGTATACAAAAATATTGTAACAGGATATCCGTATGAATTTCAAAATCCAATTGCAGGTAAAACGGGAACTACTCAAAATCAAAGTGATGGATGGTTTATTGGAATGGTTCCTAACTTGGTTACAGGAGTTTGGGTAGGAGCAGAAGACAGGGCTATTCATTTTGAGGACATAGCATATGGACAAGGGGCAACAATGGCCTTACCTATTTGGGGACTATATATGAAAAGCTGTTATCAGGATTCTATTTTAAATGTATCACAGGAAGCATTTGAAAAACCAGAATATATGACAATTGAATTAGAATGCAATAAATTTATATTGGACACATTAGGATCTGGAAAAAATACTGATCAAGAAATCCTTGAGATTGACTTTTAACCTTGATTTAAATCATTTGTTTTTGAATTTCTATAAATTCATTTAAGCTTTTAGGATTTCTCATTGAACCTAGAGCTAAAATCTTTTCTATAGCCATTCCTGAAAATAATTTTTTTACAGGTATTTCCATTTTTTTCCCACTAATTGTGTAAGGAATTTCATTTACAGCTATAATTCTATTTGGTATATGTCTTGGAGAACAATGTTCCTTTAGCTGTTTTTTAATTTTATTTTTCAAATCATCATTTAATATTGAGGCTGCTACCACAAAGAGTAATAGTTGACTCTCCGAGTCTTCTTTTAATGGTAATTCAATTATTAAAGAATCCTTTATATTTTCCAATTTATCTAATGCCATGTAAATTTCAGATGTTCCTATTCTGATACCATTTCTGTTTAATGTAGCGTCAGATCTGCCTTGCATTAATATTCCTTTTTTAGGATCAATACATATCCAGTCACCATGAGTCCAAACCTTAGAATTATCAGAAAAATAAGATTCATGATACCTGAGAAACTCTTTATCTCCCCAAAAAAATATAGGCATTGAAGGCATTGGCTTAGTTATTACTAGCTCCCCAGTTTGATTTTCTACAGAATTTCCATTTATATCAAATGACTCAATTGCAGCTCCAAGCATTTTGCATTGTAGATAACCAGCATAAACAGGCAGCATTATGCTTCCGCCTATAAATGCAGAGCATACATCAGTCCCTCCACTTAACGAAATTATTTGAACATTAGGAAATTTGCTTTGTAACCACAAAAAAGCATCTTTAGACAGGGGAGAACCTGTTGATCCTATTGTTTTCAAATTTTTTAAATATAATTCATTAACATCCTTTATATTTTGTTTCATACAATGTATATATAATGGGGCTCCATTACCAAAATGGTTTATTTTTGCTTCTTTAGCAAAGCGCCATTGCACACCTAAATCCGGATAATTAGCTGCTCCGTCATATATACATAAAATTCCTCCACACAAAAATGATCCTAATGCATAGTTCCACATCATCCATCCGGATGTAGTATTCCAGAAAAATCTATCACCTTCAGAAACATTTTGGTGTAATGCCAAAGCTTTATATTGTTCTATAAGAATTCCACCGGTACTGTGAGTTATTGCCTTTGGTTTACCAGTAGTACCAGATGAAAATAAAACCCAAATAGGATGATCAAATGACACAGAAATTGGGTTAATATTTGGAATTGATTTAGTTTTAAAATCCCAATCATCAAATTGATTTGAAAATAATATGCTTTTTTTAATTGAACTCAGTCTTTTTTCAAGAGCTTTTATCTTTTCTGTTTGATCAAAATCTTTACCATTATATGAGTACTTTGTATGAGCAATAAGCACTTTGGGATTTAGTTGAATAAATCTATCTACAATACTATCGATTCCGAAATCAGGAGAACAACAACTCCATATTGCTCCTATAGCATTTGTGGCGATAAATGAAGCTACTGTATCAGGGTGGTTAAGTAAATAGCCAGCGACTACATCTCCTTTTTGCACTTTAGCTGAAATAAGCTGCTGTTTAATTTCTACTACTCTTGCCAATAGGGTGCTCCAAGAAATGACAACTTTCTTCCCTAACTCATTTTTATAAATAATCGCTGTAGATTCAGGCTTCGCATATCGAATTAGATGGGAACTATAGCTTAATGCACTGTTAGAAAACCACTTAGTTTTGTAAAATGGAATTTTGCTCTCACAAATTTTGGAAGGCTTGGAAGAAAATTTTATTTCAAAGAATAAAGCAACTGATATCCAAAAATCTTCTAAATTTTCTATAGACCATTTATGAAGTGAAGCATAGTCGTTT
>CAZXST010000006.1:0-23444 GCA_964643205.1 uncultured Flavobacteriaceae bacterium
TATTTCTATAGCATGTTTTTCGTCATTAGCTAAAAAATCTGAAACACCAGAAATACTACTATGCATTTGAGCCCCACCTAATTCCTCTTCATTAGCATCTTCATTAGTTGCCATCTTTACTAATGGTGGTCCTGCCAAAAAGACTTTAGCTGCATTCTTCTGGAAAATTGAATAATCAGACATGCCAGGAACATATGCGCCACCTGCCGTTGCATTACCAAATACTACAGAAATTGTTGGGATTCCTGCCTTAGATCTTTTAGACATCTCCATAAAAAACTTTCCGTAATTATTAAAAACCCTATCTTGATCTGGCAAATTAGCTCCACCACTCTCGACTAGATTTATAGTTAATAACTTATTTTCATTAGCAATTTGTGATAATCTTAGATTCTTTAAGCTTGTAGCATAATCAATTGCACCTGCCTTTCTTGTTGCTACATTTGCATTAATTAAACAAAGAACATTTGAAACATAACCTAAAACAACTACTGTAGTTCCACCTGCTCCAAATCCGTTTTCATGTTTTAAACCAGCTAGAGACATCAATTCTATATGAGGTTTATTTTTATCAAGTAATAAGTCTATTTTTTCTCTAGCAAGTAATTTTTTTCTTCTTCTAGCTCTTTTAATTTTATCTTTATTGCCTTCTAATATTGATAATTTAAAATAGGAATTAAGTTCCGTCAATAATTTCTTCATAGCAATTTCATTGTCAATAAAATTTGAACTTGAAACATCAATATTTGACTTTTTACCCTTCATTAAATAAAAATTTATTTATAATACTTTTTATTTGTTAGTAATTTATTTAATATAATGAAATTCCTGGACTTTTCAAGTCGAGAATTTAAAGAATCAATGAGGAACAAAGCCAAATATGAGATTCTAAATCATACATAAAAAATCTATAGAAGTAGAAATTTGAAAATCTATTTATTGACTACGAGATATATATATTTTTGTAGTTTTAAATAAAAAAAGTTACATTCTACATTCATTTTCTATAGAAAAAAGTGTTGAACACACCTAAATTATAAAAACTACAGTAAAAAACTAATAATGGAAAGCAATAATAAATTCAAATTCAACTTCTATGAATGGGAGAGAAAATTAAAAGACAAACCTTTTTTAAGGCAACCATTTGGTGATAAATGGGAAGTATATACTTGGGGAGAAACTGGTCAAATGGCCAGAAAATTAGCTACTGGATTAAAATCTCTTGGGCTACCTCCTAAAAGTCATATTGGGTTAATGTCTAAAAATTGTAGAGAATGGATTATCGCTGATTTAGCCATATATATGGCAGGATATGTGTCTGTTCCTTTCTTTCCAACATTAAATTCCAAAGAACTACAAAGTCTTTTGAATTTTGGAGATGTAAGTGCCCTTTTTATGGGTAAAGTTAATACATGGGATGAAATTAAAAACGGAATTCCAGATGATATGCCGTTAATTGCATTTCCACACTATAAGGATTGCTCAGAAATTTCTGTGGGTCATCAATGGTTTGATTTTATTAATAAATTTGAACCTCAACAAGAAGATTTTTACCCAGAACGTAGTGATGTGTGGACAATCATATTTACGTCTGGAACAACTGGTACGCCAAAGGGAGTAGTTCTAGATTATCAAACCAATGAAAATACAGAATGCTTAACAACTCCAGAGCACAATCCATTGAGAGTAGATTTTAATGGAAAAAATTCATTTTTCTCGTATTTACCATTAAATCATATTGCTGAAAGAATTGTAGTAGAATGGACATGTTTTAGATATGGAGGAACCATTTCTTTTACAGAATCTATAGAAACATTTGCTCAAAATCTAGGCTCTGTTCAACCAACCGTTTTCTTTGGAGTTCCAAGAATATATACAAAATTTCAAATGGGTATATTATCCAAATTTCCTCAAGAAAAGTTAAATAAACTCTTAAGTATACCTATAGTTTCTTCTTTACTTAAAATGGTATTAAAGAAAAAATTAGGATTAAGCAAAGCAAAAGCTATTGTAACTGGAGCTGCGCCAATGCAAGAATCACAAAGAGTATGGTACAGAAGCCTTGGAGTGAAGATAACCAATGGCTATGGTATGACTGAGAATTGTGCAATATGTACCCAACTTCCAGGAGAAATTACCGACAAACCTGGGTCTGTTGGTAAAGCACAACCAAAAGTAGATATTAAGATAGACTCTGAAACTGGGGAAATACTAATGAGAGGGCCATATGTAATGAAAGGATATTATAATGATCCTGAGACCACAAATAACACTATAAAAAACGGATGGCTATATACTGGAGATAGAGGTAGAATTGATGATGAAGGTAATCTATACATTACTGGAAGAGTCAAAGACGCATTTAAAACAACTACAGGTGAATTTGTTGAACCTGGAAAAATTGAAGCACTATTTGGAGATGTTACTGAATTTGAACAAATGTGTGTGGTTGGATTTGGAATAGCAGCACCAATTCTTCTTGTTGTTCCTTCTGAAGGAGCTAATTCTATTGATAAAGACACATTAAAAAAACAGCTTAATAATAAATTAGAATCTGTAAATAAAGATCTAGTAAGTTTTAGAAAGGTTTCAACAATTGTGATTATTAAAGAGGCATGGACACCCGAAAATGGTTTATGTACTCCTACACTGAAAATTAAAAGGGTTAAAATAGATGAAAAATTTATGTCTAAATATAAGCAATGGCATGAAAATAGTGAAGCTGTGATATGGGAATAAAATTCAAAATTCTTGCTCCTATTATGTTTTTATCTTTAACAATTACTATAGCTCAAACTGTAGTATCTGGGACTGTTATGGATGAAAAAATAAATGCTCCTCTTCCAGGTGCAAGTATTATTGAAAAAGGCACAACTAATGAAACAATATCAGACTTTGATGGTAATTTTTCACTTAAAATGACAGGAGAGTCTGGAGCGATTGAAATTTCCTACTTACGTTATACAACAATTACCTTATCTTTTGACGGAAATTCTGATTTAGGAACTATATCATTATCTACAAAGAAGAAGAAGAAGAAGAAGGAGAAGAAGAAGGAGAAGAAGAAAGGATACTAATTAAATAAATAAAAAAATGAATTATTTTTCTGAAGAACATGAAATGTTTAGAAAAAGCCTTAGGGATTTTCTAAAAAGAGAAGTTAAACCAAATTTAAATAAATGGGAAAATGATGGAAAAATTCCTAAAGAAATTTGGAAAAAAATGGGTAAAATGGGATTTCTTGGCCTATCATATCCAGAGAAATATGGTGGTGCTAATCTAGATTTCTTCTTTGAAGTAGTTCTAAATGAAGAAATGGGTAGGCTAAATTCAGGAGGCTTTACAATAACTCAACAAGCGGTACAATACATGTCTGGTCCATATATCCTAAAATATGGAAGCGAACTGCTGAAAAACAAATATCTTCCAGGAATTATATCTGGTAACTTAATAAGCTGTATTGGAATTACAGAGCCTAATACTGGTTCTGATGTTCAAAATATTCAAACAAATGCTATAAAAAAAGGAGATAATTACATTGTCAATGGATCAAAAACATTTATTACTAATGGAGTCTATGGAGATTTTATAGTAACAGTTGTGAAAACTAACCAAGCAGCTAGATCAAAAGGGATTAGTTTATTAGTTATAGATTTAGATTCGCCTGGAATAACTAAAACAAAAATTGACAAACTTGGGTGGCGTTCATCTGATACAGCAGAACTTAGCTTTGACAATGTAGTTGTTCCATCAGAAAATCTTTTAGGTGAAGAAGGGAAAGGGTTCTACTATCTAATGAATGGCCTACAATTAGAAAGACTTTGTTTCATGCCTAGTAGTATTGCTACAATGGAATTTGCAATTTCTGAATCACTAAGCTACATGAATGAAAGAAAAGCATTTGGTAAAAGTATTGATAAACTCCAAGTATTAAGACATAGAATTGCGCAATTATCATCCGAAATAGAAGCATTAAAAGTATTTAGCTACTATTGCTGTAACTTATTTGACAAAAACATATATGATGTAAAACTTTGTTCAATGGGCAAACTACTTTGTACAGAATTACATGAGAAAGTTTCTACTCAATGTCTACAATTTTTTGGTGGAAATGGATATACTGAAGATTATCCAATGGCAAGAATGTATAGAGATTGCAGGGTTGGAACAATTGGAGGTGGAACTTCTGAAATTATGAGAGAAATAATTGCCAAAATTGTTATTGATGGTAAGGATTATGAAGCAGAAAAAAGTAAAATTTAATAACTATTAATACAAATTTTTAATTATGGGTAAATTAAATGGTCAAGTGGCTATTATAACTGGTGGAGCTAGAGGGATTGGAGAGGGAATATGTAAAGTTTTCTGTAATGAAGGGGCTATGGTAGCTTTATGGGACATCATTGATGAAGGTCAAAATACTGCTGATAGAATAAAAGATCAAGGGGGAGAAATAATTTTTCAAAAGGTAAATGTATCAGATCAATCATCAGTAGATAAGGCTGTTGAAGAATTAATCAAAGAATACGGAAAAATTGATATTCTAATCAATAATGCTGGAATTATAAGAGACAGATCATTTTTAAAAATGTCTAGAGATGAATGGGATAGGGTTATTGATGTAAATATTAATTCTTTATACATAACTACAAGGACAGTATTGCCACATATGAAAGAAGCAAAATATGGAAGAATTATAAATGCATCATCAATTAATGCATTTCAGGGAGCATTTGGACAAGCTAATTATGCTGCTTCTAAAGCTGCAATTGCTGGATTTACAAGAGCTCTTTGTAAAGAAACAGGTAGATACAATATAACAGTTAATGCAGTAGCTCCTGGTTTTATTAAATCTGAAATGACCGCTTCAATACCTCCAGAAATTGTCAAAGCAGGTATTGCAATGATTCCTGTTGGTAGAATTGGTACTCCTGAAGATATGGGTAATGTATATCTGTTCCTTGCTTCAAAAGAAGCTAGTTTTGTTAGCGGTATTGTACTGCATGCAAATGGAGGAGCAATGACAATGTAGTATTAGTATATGAAAGAATCAATAAAAAATAAATTTAATCTAGAGGGGAAAGTCGCTATAATAACTGGTGCAAGTAAGGGAATAGGAAAATCTATTGCTAAAGGTTTTATCGAATTTGGAGCAAAAGTAGCTATAAGTTCTAGAAATCAGAATTCTTTGGAAGAAGTTGCAAAAGAATTAGGTCAAGAAAATATCTTACCAATTCAATGTCATGTTGGAAAGGATGAAGATATAATTAACCTAGTAAATTCAGTAGCTAAAACCTTTGGAAGAATAGATGTTTTGGTTAATAATGCAGCAATTAATCCTTTTTATGGTGAATTAGCAGCTACTGACAATGAATTATTTGATAAAGTTATTAAAGTAAATTTGAAAGCTCCTCATCTATTAGCAAATAAGTGTCTCCCTTTTATGAAAAAAAATAGTTCTGGTAGTATTATTAATATTGCCTCAGTTGAGGGCCTTAAACCGAGCGAAAATTTAGGAATATATAGTATTAGTAAATCTGCACTAATCATGCTTACAAAATCACAGGCTAAAGAATGGGGGAAATATGGAATTAGATCGAATGCTATATGTCCAGGGCTAATAAAAACTAAATTTAGTTCAGCTCTATGGACTAATGAAAACGTACTAAGTAAAGTAAAAAATGATTTACCGCTAAGAAAAATTGCTGAACCAGATGACATGGCAGGATTAGCATGTTTTCTTGCATCAGAAGCATCTAATTATTGTACAGGATCAATATTTATTGCTGATGGAGGTCATATGATATCAGCATAATAAAAAGAATAAAATGTCAGAACAAAATATTATAAATAAAGCTTATTCTACAGAAATTAATAAATTATCTGATCTAAAAAATTATGTTGGAAAAGAGGTTGGACTTTCAGAATGGACTACAATAACACAAGATCAAATAAACAATTTTGCAAAAATTACTGATGATAATCAATGGATTCATATTAGCCCTGAACTATGTGAAAAACATTCTCCATACAAAAAGCCTGTAGCTCATGGATTCCTAGTATTATCACTAGCGCCTAAGTTTTGTTACGAGACTCTTAAGCTTAATAATGTAAGTATGGCGGTTAATTATGGATGCGATAAAGTTAGATTTATGAATGCTACAAGGGTTAATTCTTCAATTAGAGCTAGAATTTCAGTAATTTCATTTGATGATATAGAAGGAGGAATTAAGTATAAATTAAAGATTATTTATGAATTAAAAGATCAAGAAAAACCAGCATGCGTTGCTGAGTTTATTTCTATAGCTTATAAGTAAAATTAAATATGGAATCAGTATTATATAAAATAGAAGATGGTGTCGCAATTGTAACATTAAATCGTCCTGAAAGATACAATGCTGTCAATGAAGATATAATTGATGGTCTTAATAATGCATTTGATAAAGCTAGTGAAGATGACAATATTAAATGTATGGTTATTAATGGATCTGGAAGAGGTTTTTGTGCTGGAGCTGATATGACCCTTTTTGGTGAGGATATGACTCCAGAAAAAAGAAGCAACTATATAATTGAGACATATCAACCTTTAATTAATAAATTCACACAATCGAAAATACCAATTATAGGAGCCATTAATGGAAGTGCTGCAGGTGTTGGTGCATCATTTGCATTAGCATGTGACTTTAGAGTAATGGGTTCTAGTAGTTCTATTTATTATGCATTTATAAATATTGCTATTGGTCCAGATGGTGGAGGTAGTTGGTTATTAGCTAGACAAGTTGGATATAGTAAGGCACTAGAAATAGCTACTAGTGGTAAAAAAATTAATGGAGAAGATTGTTATAAACTTGGATTAACAAACAAATTAGTTGAAGATAACAAAATATTAGAAGAAGCGGTTAATTGGGCAAAAGAATTAGCTAAAAAACCAACTTTGGCAATTGGCATAACTAAAGAAGATATGATGTTTTCAATTAATAATAGTTTACATGATACTATAGCATTTGAAGCTAAAAAACAGATAATTGCATTTAAGAGTAAAGATCACATAGAAGGAGTTACTGCGTTTGTAGAAAAAAGAATTCCAAATTTTAAAGGGAAATAATTAATTATGGATTTTAAAGAAATAAAGAATACTATAAAAGAATTTGTTGAAAAGGAATTGTTTTCTTTAGAACCCTGGATCTTGAATTCAAGTTGGGAAGAAAAATTACCAAAACTAAATGAACTAAGAGGAAAAGTTAAAAAGTTGGGGCTTTGGCTCCCTCAAATCCCAAAAGAATATGGAGGATTAGGATTAACTCTTGAACAACATGGAGAGATTAGCGAAATTCTAGGTGCTAGTCCATATGGTTTTTATGTCTTTAATTGTCAAGCCCCAGATGCAGGTAATATGGAAATATTAATAGAGTTTGGTACTAAAGAACAAAAAGAAAAATATCTAAATCCTCTTTTAGATGGCAAAATAAGAAGTTGTTTTGCTATGACAGAACCTAATTTCGCTGGATCAAATCCCGTAAATATGGGAACTCTTGCAACTAAAGAAAATGACAATTATATAATAAATGGACACAAGTGGTTTACCTCTAGTTTTGATGGAGCAAAATTTGCTATAGTAATGTTAATTTCAGATCCTAATAATGAAAATCCATACAAAAAAGCAAGTCAAATAATTGTTCCTACAGATTCTGAAGGAGTTAAATTTATTAGAAATATATCTGTAATGGGGCACCCTGGTGGAGGCTGGGAAAGCCATGCTGAGATTAAATTTGAAAATGTGAAAGTTCCACTCTCTAATGTGCTAGGTGGAGATGGTGAAGGATTTTCAATAGCACAAAAGAGACTAGGCCCAGGGAGAATACATCATTGTATGCGCTGGATAGGCATGTGTGAACGTTCATTTGATTTGATGTGTAAAAGAGCTACTAGTAGAGAACTAGCACATGGCCAATTACTTGCAGACAAACAAACTATTCAGAATTGGATTGCTGAATGTAGAGCAGAGATTAATGCTGCAAGATTAATGATTAAGGACGCTGCACATAAAATTGATTCACAAGGAGTATATAAAACTAGAAATGAAATATCAATAATTAAGTTCTATTGTGCTAATGTTCTACAAAAGGTTGTAGACTATGCTATTCAGGTCCATGGAGCTCTTGGAGTAACTGATGATACTATACTTGCTTCATACTATAGGCACGAAAGAGCAGCAAGAATATATGATGGTGCAGATGAAGTTCATAAAAGTAGAGTTGCAAGACAAATCCTAAAAAAATATAGAGATGTCTAATTATGTACGAAAACTATATTGATAAAGCCACTAAAATTAGACAAGGAGAAGAAATAAATTCTTCAAATTTACAAGAATACTTAACTAAAATATTATCGATAAAAGGTGATATTGAAATCTATCAATTTCCAAATGGTTTTTCAAATCTTACCTATTTGATTAAAATTAACAAAGATGAATTTGTATTAAGAAGACCTCCTCATGGTGCTAAAATAAAAACAGGGCACGATATGTTTAGAGAGTTTAATATCTTATCAAAACTCTTTCCTTTTTTTAATAAAGTTCCAAAAGTTATATCGTATTGTGAAGATGAAAAAGTTATTGGAGCTCCATTTTACTTAATGGAAAAAATTAATGGGGTTATTATCAGGGGAAACTCTAAAATGATCAATAAACTAGATAAAGACAGTATGGGTGAAATAGCAAATAATTTTATTAATAATTTTGTTGAGCTTCACTCAATTGATATAAACAAATCAAAATTAAATGAAATCGGTAAAATAGACGGATATAATTTAAGACAAATTAAAGGTTGGATAAAAAGATACAATAATTCTATAGTAGATGAATGTGCTAATTTAGAAAAAGCTGCAAAATGGCTATTGAATAATATTCCTAAAGAGAGTTCAGCTTCATTAATACACAATGATTATAAATATGATAACATTGTTTTAAATTCTAAGAAAATAAACAAAATAATTTCAGTGTTAGATTGGGAAATGTCTACTATTGGAGATCCCTTAATGGATTTAGGAACTACACTGGGTTATTGGACAAACCATAATGATCCAGATTTTATGAAAAAACTAAATCTTAATCCATCATCGGTTAAGGGGAACCCTACAAGAGATCAGTTTGTTAATCAATATGCGCTAAAATCAAAAATTAACATTAATAATTTAACTTTTTATTATGTATATGGTTTGTTTAAAATTGCTGTAATTATACAACAAATCTATTTCAGATATAATAAGGGTTTAACAAAAGACATTAGGTTTAAAAATCTAAATCTATGGATTGAAGAATTAGGATTAATTGCAAGCCAATCAATTGACAAAAAAAAATTAGATAATTTATTTTAATTTTTCAATCTGAAATTCTATTTCTGAATCTTCAATTTTTGTAAATAATAACTCAGGTTTATTAATTCTAATTCCTGGTTTTATTAATAGATCCCCTGATATGATTTTTTCCCATTCCCATTTAACATCATGGTTGCTATGATTAAGCATTTTACTTAATTTATTAGATGCAAAAGGCAAAAAAGGTTTTCCTAAAGCAGCCAAAATAGCTGAAATTTGAAGTGACACAAATATTATATTGTTGACTCTTTTTAGATCAGTTTTAAAAATTTTCCACGGTTCTTGATCAGCTAAATATTTGTTTCCATGCCTAGCTATATTTATATACTCATTACAGGATTCTCTAAACTTGAATTTTTCAACAAGTTTATTTATTAATACTACGGATTCATTAACTTTCTGTAAAACATTTAAGTCTTCCTTATTAAATTCGATTGGTTTAGGAACTACGCCATCATAATACTTGTTTGTTAGAACAATAACTCTATTAACAAAGTTTCCATAAATTGCTACTAATTCATTATTGTTTCTTGCCTGAAAATCTTTCCATGTAAAATCATTATCCTTATTTTCAGGTGCATTTACAGTTAATACATATCTTAGAGCATCCTGTTTATTTGGAAATTCTTCTAAATAATCAGGCAACCATACAGCCCAATTATTAGATGTAGATATTTTTGCACCTTCTAAATTTAGAAATTCATTAGCAGGAACATTTATTGGAAGAATATATTCTCCATGTGCTTTAAGCATTGCAGGGAAAATTATACAATGAAATACAATGTTATCCTTTCCAATAAAGTGAATTAATTCTGTTTGGGGATTCTTCCAATACTTTTCCCAATCTAAGTTGTTCTTGTCTGCCCATTCCTTAGTTGAGGATATATAACCAATAGGCGCGTCAAACCAAACATATAAAACCTTTCCGTTAGCATCCTTTAAAGGTACAGAGACACCCCAATCTAAATCCCTTGTAACAGCTCTTGGTTTTAATCCATCATCTAACCATGATTTACACTGGCCATATACATTTTGTTTCCAATCAGATTTATGCTGTTTTAATATCCAATCTTCAAAAAAAGGTTGGAACTCATCTAATTTTAAAAACCAATGCTTAGTCTTTTTAAGTGATGGAGAATTACCACTTATTGATGATTTTGGATCAATAAGATCTATTGCATTATGACTAGTCCCACATTTTTCACACTGGTCTCCATAAGATTTTTCATAATTGCATTTAGGACAAACACCTACTACAAATCGATCCGGTAAAAATTGATTTTCTTCTAAATCAAAAAATTGTTCTGTAGTTATTTCTTTAAAAAAATTATTATCATATAGATTTAAAAAAAAATCAGATGCAGTTTTATGATGTAGTCTTGAAGAAGTTCTAGAATAATGATCAAAAGAAATTCCAAAGTCTGCAAATGATTTCTTTATATTTCTGTGATATCTGTCCACAATATCCTTTGGTTCTAAACCCTCATCTTTAGCTTTTAAAGTAATTGGTACTCCATGCTCATCACTACCACATATATATGCAACATCATTTCCTATTAATCTCATAAATCTAGAAAAGATATCAGCAGGTATATAGACACCAGCTAAATGTCCTATATGAATAGGCCCATTAGCATAAGGAAGTGCAGCTGTTATAGTAAAAGTTCTCTTCAAAAATTATTGATTATATTGGTAAATGTAAACATTTTGCCCATTAATAAGAAGTGTAATTTTAGTAAGTTCTTTTATATTTATTAAAAATTAAAATTATGAATTTAAACAAGTTGTTTTACTTATTTTTTGCAATTTTGATAACAATAAATGCAACAGCTCAAATTTCTACAAAAAATTTAAAAAAGATGGACAATGATTTGATTAGACCTGAATATCTTAAAGCTGGAGATACTATTGCAATAGTAGCTCCATCAGGAGTTCTTAATGATCAGGAAAATTATATCAAAAAAGCTAAGAAACTACTAGAAAGCTGGGAATTGAATGTCATTATTGGAAAAAATGTTTTTAATAATTACGGTCATTTTTCGGGAACTGATGAAGAAAGAACTAAAGATTTTCAAAAAGCATTAGATGATAAAACTATAAGTGCAATTTGGTGTGCAAGGGGTGGTTATGGAGCTATGAGAATTATTGATGATCTTGATTATTCTAAATATTTAAAGAACCCCAAATGGATAATAGGCTATTCTGATATTACAGCAATTCATAATGACTTAAATATTCTAGGAAGTGAATCAATACATGGTATAATGTGTAAAAGTCTAGAAGATAAAGACATTAATGATGATAGATCCATAAAAGCATTAAAAGATGTTTTATTTGGTAAAAAATTATCATATAATTTCAATCATATATCAGAAAATAAACTGGGAAAATCATCAGGAAAAATTGTAGGAGGTAATTTAACCTTAATTCATTGTCTAATAGGATCAAAATCATCTATTAATATAAAAGGTAAAATATTATTTATAGAGGATCTTGGGGAATATCATTATCATATTGATAGGATGCTTGTTTCATTAAAAAGGGCTGGTTATTTTGACCACTGCAATGGACTAATAGTTGGAGATTTTAGTGATCTTAGAAAAAATACTACACCCTTTGGCAAAAACATTAAAGAAATTATTTTAGATGCTGTTAAAGAATTTGATTTTCCTGTTCTGTTTGATTTTCCTGCCGGACATGAAGAATTAAATATGCCTATAATTCTTGGAAGAGAAATAATTATGGATCTTAATAAATCAAATTCTACAATTAAATTTTTATAATTTTTTCTAATAATTCGTAAGCTGAATTTACAGAAAAGATCTTGAAAAATTTAATAACCATTCTACTGCCGTTCTTTGTGTTTTTTTCTGAAATGTCAGATAATTCAGAATTTGCATTAACAAAAGTTATTAATGCTTTAAAATTTTTACTGTCATTCATATCTTCAGCATCACCAATATAATGACAAATCAGTGTATTTTTTTTTAGTATAATCTTATCAAACCCTAGCTTTACTCCAATCCACTTTAATTCAATACTTTTTAATAAATCAATTACCTGCATTGGTAATTTTCCGAACCTATCAATTAGATTATTATTAAAAAGCTCTAAATCATTATTTGTTCTGATTTTATTTAATTCTGTATATAATTTTAATCTTTCTGAATTAGAACTAATATAATAATCAGGAAAAAGTAATTCAAAATCTGTATCAAAATTAAGTTGTCTTTTATACAATTTTTCTTGGGGAATATCTAATTCCTTAAATTCTTTATTTTTTAATTCTTCTATTGCCTCATCTAAAATTTTCTGATAAGTTTCAAATCCCATTTCATTAATAAAACCTGACTGCTCTCCTCCTAATAAATCTCCAGCTCCTCTAATTTCTAAATCCTTCATAGCAATATTAAACCCACTGCCTAATTCAGAATAATACTCTAAAGCTGTTATTCTTTTCCTTGCCTCATGAGTCATTGTTGAATATTCTGGAGTGACTAAATAGCAAAATGCTTTTTTATTACTTCTACCTACTCTACCTCTCATTTGATGTAGATCACTTAAGCCGAAATAATTTGCATTATTAATGAAAATCGTGTTAGCATTTGGAACATCCAAACCACTTTCAATAATAGTTGTACTAACTAAGACATCAGAATTTCCATTGATAAACCTAATCATCAATTCCTCTAATTTTTTGCCTTTTAGTCTACCATGAACAACTTCAATTTTAGCTTCTGGAACTAATGCTTTAAGCAGGTTGGCAATTTCATCAATATTATTAATCTTATTGTTTACAAAAAAAACTTGTCCACCTCTAATTATTTCATAATTTATAGCATCCATTATAATTTTATTATCAAATCTTATAACTTGAGTATCTATTGGATATCTATTAGGTGGGGGTGTACTAATAATTGACAAGTCCCTTGCAGCCATTAAGCTAAACTGGAGTGTTCTGGGGATAGGAGTTGCTGATAACGTTAATACATCTATATTTTCTTTTAAAGTTTTTAATTGTTCTTTAACTGCTACACCAAATTTTTGTTCTTCATCAATAATTAATAGCCCTATATCTTTATACTTAATTTTTTTGTTTATTATCTGATGTGTCCCAATAATTATATCAATTTTTCCATTAGATAAATTATAAATAATATCACTTTTTTCCTTTGAAGATCTAAATCTATTTAAATAGTCTATAGAAATAGGGAATTCCTTTAGCCTACTAGTAAAAGTTTTATAATGTTGAAACGCCAATATTGTTGTTGGCACTAATATAACAACTTGTTTATTGTTATCAACTGCTTTAAATGCTGCTCTTATGGCAACCTCAGTCTTTCCAAAACCAACATCTCCACACACCAATCTGTCCATTGGCTGGTCACTTTCCATATCAGACTTAATTTCTCTAGTTACTTTTATTTGATCATCAGTATCTTCATAAATAAAAGAAGCTTCCAATTCAGTTTGTAAAAAAGTATCCGTAGAATATCTAAACCCTTTTCTTCTCTTTCTTTCAGCATATAATTTAATTAAATCGTAAGCAATTTTTTTTACTCTTGATTTAGTCTTTTGTTTTAATAACGCCCACGCCTTACTACCTAATTTATATATTCTTGGAGATTTTCCTTCTTTACCATTATATTTTGATATCTTATATAGGGAATGGATACTTAAATATAAAACATCTCGTTCTCCATAAATTAATTTAATTGCTTCTTGTATTTTTCCGTCAACTTCTATTTTTTGTAATCCTCCAAAGATTCCTATTCCGTGATCAATATGAGTAATATAGTCACCCTTATTTAACTTATTAATTTGTTTTAAGCTTATTGCTTTTTTATTAAAATATCTTCTTTTAAATCTAAACTTATGATACCTTTCAAAAATTTGATGATCCGTATAACACGCTAATTTATTTTCATTGTCGATAAATCCTGATGAAATTGGCATGATTAAGGTATTATAATTTACATCCAATTCTAAGTCATTGAAAATTTCATTTAATCTATTCTCCTGCTGCTTGCTTGTACAACATATATAGTTAGTATATCCTTTGCTACTATTTATGTTTAAATTATCTATTAATATTTTAAAACTTCTATTAAAAGATGGCTGAGGGATAAATGAAAATTCAATTTGATTTTTAGATTTAAGCTTTATGGAATCAAATTCAATTAACTTAAATTTATTGATAGATGCTAAAATATCATCAGAACTAGAATATAAAATGTTAGGAGGCAAAAGACTAACCTTATCTGTCATAGAATCAAAATTTTGTATAGAAAGTTGAAAATTAGTATTAATACTAGATAATAATAATTCTGTATTCCTTGCAAATATAATTGTGCTATCCTGTAATATGTTGATAATATTATCCCTGTCTTGTATACTATAATTTGATTGGATATTAGAAGTGATTTTAATAGATGAATGATTTGATTCAGATAGTTGCGTGTTAGTATCAAACGTCCTAATTCTACTAATTTCATCTCCAAAAAATTCAATTCTGTATGGTCTCTCATTAGAAAAAGAAAACACATCTATTATACCGCCTCTAACAGAAAAATCACCAGGTTGTGAAACAAAATCTTCCTTTCTGAAGTTTAATTCAAACAATTTCGAATTAATATAATCAAGAGAAATGTGTTGTCCTAAATTAATCTCTAGAGTAAGTTTATTTAATTCATTGGCTAATAGAATTTTTTCAGTAATAGCTTCATTATAGGTAATTATTATGCTTGCCTTAGATTCATTCGTATACAAATAATTTAAAACCTCAGTTCTTTGAAGTAAATTATAAGTGCTAATATTATCATCATTATATGGCTCTCTTCCTACACTAGGAAAAAATAAAATATTTAAATTTTCATCTATAGTTTCTATATCATTTAAAAAATATGTAGCCTCCTGCTTATCAGAAAAAATTAAAAAAAATGATCTTTTTAGATTTTTAAATATTGAATAAACTATAAAAGCAAATGAAGAGCCTGCTGTACCTCTAATTGATAATTTTTTTCCATTTTGGACAATAGAATTCCCTAGTTTTTGCACTTGCAAAGACTTTGAAAAAATTTTAGTGATAGGATTTTTTATCAATCAAAAAATTTCAGCAAATATATATAAGTAGAATGTATTATTAGATCTTATTTGCTATTTTTTATAAATGTCTGAAGTTGGTTTATCATTTTTTCACTTCCACAATAAAATGGTACTCGCTGATGTAAAGCCTCTGGCTGAATATCTAATATGTTTTCCTCTCCATCTATAGCTATACCTCCAGCTTGCTCACAAATAAATGATATTGGATTGCATTCATAAAGTAATCTTAATTTCCCTTTTGGATTTTTTGATGTATTTGGATACATAAATATACCTCCCTTGATCAAATTCCTATGAAAATCTGAAACAAGTGAACCAATATATCTAGAAGTATACGGCCTGTCATCTTCCTCCATTTGACAAAATTTCAAATATTTCTTTACATAATCTGGAAACTGCAAATAATTTCCTTCATTAACAGAATAAATAGATCCTTTTTTAGGAAATTTTAAATCAGCATGTGAATGATAAAATGAACCTATAGCTGGATTTAGTGTAAATCCATTTACCCCATCTCCAGTAGTATATACAAGCATTGTTGATGTCCCATATATAATATAACCTGCTGCAACCTGGTTTCTTCCTTTTTGTAAAAAATCATCTATTGAAACACTATTGCCAATTTCACTAACTCTTCTATAAACTGAAAAAATTGTACCAACAGATACATTTACATCAATATTTGATGATCCATCTAAAGGATCTATTAGAACTATATAGCTATTCTGATTATTTTTATCATCGCTATTAACTGAAATAAAACTTTCATCCTCCTCACTAGCATAACCACATATAATATTCCTATTAATTAATGTATCTCTAAATTTATTGTTAGCATAAACATCAAGTTTTTGTTGTTTTTCATCTTGAACATTAGTTTTTCCGGTTTCACCAATAATATCAACAAGACCAGCTTTATTAACTTCATGATTTACCACTTTAGCAGCTAGTCTAATAGAATTTATTAGTCTAGACAACTCGCCAGAAGAGTATTTAAATGAATTTTGATTATTTATAATAAATTCACCTAATGTTTGATTTTTGTTTTGCATTGGACAACTAAAAATACTATTTAATTTATTTAGAAAAAAATTATATAATTTAGATAATTAAAATTAATTATGGATATAACTATACGTAAAGCAAAAAAAGAAGATATGAGTCGTGTCCATGAATTGATTATGGAACTTGCTGTGTATGAGAAATTGCCACAAGAGGTTGAATTAAATCAGAACGATTTAGTTAATGATGCATTTGGAGAGAATCCACTGTTTCATTGTTTTGTAGCAGAAGTAAATTCAAAAGTAGAAGGTATGGCTATTATTTACAATAGATATTCTACATGGAAAGGAAAGACCCTTCATCTTGAAGATTTAATAGTAACTAAAAATATGAGGAATAAAGGAATTGGGGCTTTATTACTTGATAAAGTAATCTTATTTGGAAAACAAATGAATGTAAAAAGAATTTCATGGGAGGTTATTGATTGGAATAAAAAAGCTATTAAATTTTATGAAAGAAAAGGAGCTAAATTAATTAGTGATTGGAATATAATTCATCTAAATAATGAAGCTATTAAAAATTATCATTAGCAAAATTTAAACAAAACTCTTTTATTTGATCTCTTACTAAAATAAATTTATTTATACTTTCTTCCTCAGACAGATCAAATGTTGAAGGATCTATAAAGTTCTTATGGATTCTTACTGCATTTATGCTAGGAAAAAATGGACAGTTCTCATAAGCATGATTGCATACAGTTAAGATAAAATCAAAATTAATAGACATATATTCTTCTACATTATTTGATGAATTAGCACTAATATCTACACCATCATCCTTCATTACCTCAATTGCAATTGGATTAAGTCCAAGGGCCTCTATTCCAGCACTATATATAATAGCTTTCTCTTTGCAATAAGAATTAAGGTAACCATGGGCAATTTGACTTCTACATGAATTACCAGTGCATAGTACTAATACATTTTTCATGGGAAAGTAAAATTAAACTAAAATTGAAGTATAAGTTTAGCTATTAAAAAGTAAATTAATATTCCGAAAATATCATTACTTGTTGTAATAAATGGTCCAGTTGCTATTGCTGGATCTATTCCTCTTTTATTTAAAAATAAAGGGATAAATGTGCCTACAATTCCAGCCACAATTATTACCACCACCAAAGATAAAGATATAGCAAGAGCAACATCTATTTCATTACGCCATAAGTAAATGAAACCAAATAAAAAAGCTGCTAAAATTATTCCATTCAAGATTGATAATAAAGTTTCCTTTAATAGCCTATTATTAATACTATCTTTTACATCATTATTTGCTAACCCTTGCACTATGATTGCACTTGATTGAACTCCTACATTACCTGCCATCGCAGCAATCAATGGAGTAAAGTAGAATAATATTTTGTACTGCAGTAAAACCTCTTCAAAACCGCCCATAACAGCTGCTGCACCAATACCCCCTAACAATCCTAAAAATAACCATGGAAGCCTTGCCCATGAAAGTTTATAAATTGAGTCATCTACATCTACATCCTGAGTAATACCAGCAGCTAATTGGTAATCTTTTTCAGCCTCCTCCTTAATTAGGTCAACTATATCATCAATTGTAATTCTGCCTAATAACATTTTTTTGTCGTCAACCACTGGAATTGCTCCCAAATCATATTTTTGCATAATACTAGCAACATGTTCTCCTGAATCATTTACATTTACCAAATCAACCTTAGAAATATAAATTGACTTAATATTGGATTTTGGGTTGGCAACTAATAAATCTTTTAATGAAAGTCTTCCTAATAATATATCATTATTATCAACTACATATACGGAATGTACTCTAGTGACTTCAGATGCCTGTAATCTCATTTCTTTAACACATCTTGTGACAGACCAATTTTCATTAACCTTAATTAACTCTTTTGCCATTAACCCCCCTGCTGAATCATCATCATACTTAAGTAATTCTTTTATATCAGCTTTATGGTCTTTATCCTCAATCTTTGAGATTACCTTTTTTTGTCTCTCTTCAGGTAATTCTGCAATTATATCTGTTGCATCATCAGTATCTAATTCCTCAACCTCCTCTGCTATTTCTTTAGTAGATAAATTTTTAAGAATTTTTTCTCTATAGTCATCATCTAATTCCATTAAAATATCAGATGTTTCTTCACTGTCTAATAGCTTAATGATATATGTAGCTTGATCAAAGTGGAGTTCCTCTAATATCTCAGCTACATCAGCATGATGTAGCTCATCAAATTTATTGCGTAATTTATTCTCATCATTAGTATCAACAAGATTAACTATCTCATTAATTAACTGATCTGTGATCTGGAATTTCTTATTTTGATCCTTTTTTCTCAAGAATTAAATTTTTAGTGTCAGAGTCAATTAAATTAGTCAGTACAACAAAATTTTCAATAGATAATTGTTCTGGACGTAGGTCAAAGATACTATCTTCTCTTAAATTATCACTTAAATTGAAAACTTTTAAGCTATTCCTTAAAGTTTTTCTTCGATGGTTAAAAGCAGTTTTTACTATCTTAAAAAAAGAAATTTCATCACAGTCTAGCCTATAGTGCTTCTTCCTAATAAATTGAACAACTGCAGAGCTTACTTTCGGTTTGGGATAAAAAACATTAGGGGATACAGTAAAAAGAAAATTAGTAGAATAAAAGGCCTTAGCGTATACTGAAAGAATTCCATATTTCTTACTTCCAAAATCTTCACAAATTCTTTCAGCAACTTCCTTTTGAAACATTCCACAAAATTCTGGAATAATCTTTCTTGATTCTAAAATTTTAAACACTATTTGAGAAGAAATATTATATGGGAAATTTCCAATAATAGCATAAGGTTGCCCATTAAATACGCTGGATAAATTAATTTTTAAAAAATCTTCATTTATAATATTATTCCTTAAAGAAATTATATTCTGATTTAAGTATTCAACAGATTCATTATCAATTTCAATTACTTTTAAATTTATTTTTTTCTTAATTAATTCCCTTGTTAATATCCCAGTTCCTGGACCAACTTCAAGTAAATTATTATATCCCTTACATGAAATAGAGTCAACAATTCTGGCTGCTATATTCTTGTCATTTAAGAAATGTTGACCAAGACTTTTTTTGGGTTTAACATTTCGAATCATATAAGATTAATTTATGATTGAAAAACCAGTATATGGAATTAATACTTCTGGTATTACTATACCTTTTTTAGTTTGAAAATTTTCAATTATAGTAGCAAAAATTCTTGGTAAAGCTAAGGCGCTACCATTAAGAGTATGTGCAAGGTTAATATTGCCATCAGAATCTCTATATCTTAACTTAAGCCTATTAGATTGATAAGATTCAAAATTTGATACAGAAGAAACTTCGAGCCATTTTTTTTGTGCTGCAGAATATACTTCAAAATCATATGTAAATGCTGATGTAAATCCTAAATCAGATCCGCACAATTTAAGTATTCTATAAGGTAGCTCAAGTTTATTAATTATTAATTTCACTTGTTCAACCATTTTCTCAAATGCATCGTAAGATTTTTCAGGATGTTCAACTCTAAGAATTTCAACTTTATCAAATTGATGTAATCTGTTTAAACCTCTAACATGAGCTCCATAACTGCCAGCTTCTCTTCTAAAGCATGGACTAAATGCCGTTATAAGTTTTGGAAGTTCATTTTCATTTAAAATCACATCTCTAAATATATTAGTTGCAGGAACCTCAGCAGTTGGAATAAGGTAAAGATTATCCTTCTCAATGTGATACATCTGACCTTCCTTATCAGGAAGCTGGCCAGTTCCAATTCCAGATTCTTCATTCACTAAATACGGAATTTGAACTTCATTATAACCAGCATCTATATTCATGTCAAGAAAAAATGTAATCAAAGAACGTTGCAATTTTGCACCCATTCCTTTGTAGACCGGGAATCCAGAACCTGTAATTTTATTTCCAAGTTCAAAATCAATTATATCGTATTTCTTTGCTAAATCCCAGTGTGGAAGTGCATCTGAGTCTAACTTAGGTAAAACTCCACTGTTGAAAACTTCTACATTATCCCCCTCATCATTACCGACTGGAATATCCTCATTTGGAATATTAGGAATTGTAAATAAAAGATCTAGTATTTTGCTTTTAATTAAATTTAATTCAGAATTTAATTCCTTTGTAGTTTCCTTAAATTTTACTGTTTGTTCTTTTATTTTATTAACCTGTTCTTTATTGCCAGACTTAATTAATATACCGATCTCCTTAGATAATTTATTAGATTCGGAGAGAATATTTTCAAGTTCTAATTGAATTTTTTTTCTCTTTGAATTATAATCTTCTAACCTAACAATAATTTTAGTTGCATCGAAGTTCCTTTTTGATAAAGCATTAATTACTTGCTTTTTATTCTCAATTATGTAAGATACCTTTAGCATTTTATATAAATTTAGTTAAATCTAAATTAATAATTAAAGTCTATTTTATTTCAATATCGTTTTCTTCTAAATATTTGAAGGTGAAATCTCTATCTAATTCTAGTTGCTCTATAAGTAATTTTGGAGAATTAAACTTTTTCTCCTCTCTAATCCTCTTGATTAATTTAATTGTAATATTCTTATTATAAATATCATAATCAAGATCAAAAAAATGCACTTCAATGGACTGATTTTTGTCAGTAAACGTTGGGTTCTTTCCAATATTCATCATCCCATAATATGTCTTAGAATCTATACTAGAAGCTACAATATAAACACCGTTATTAGGTATTAACTTATAGTCACCCTTAATTTTTACATTCGCTGTTGGGAATCCTAGGAGTTTTCCTCTTCCCATACCTTTAACAACCTTTCCAGTTAAAACAAAAAATTCATTTAAATATTTATTAGCATAGTCTATATTACCTTTCTTAAGCAAATCTCTAATCTTGGTAGAGCTAATAGAAACGTCGTTTATTTTTCTAGGCAATATCTCAGTTACTTCAAAGTCATAAATTTCTCCAAATTCTTTTAACTGAATAATATTTGCATCTCTATTTCTCCCAAAACGATGATCATATCCAACAATTAAATGTTTTGCATTTAAGGTGTTTACTATAATATCTCTAATAAACTCTAAAGCTGTTAATCTAGAAAATTCCTTAGTAAACTCCTTAACTATAAAATAATCGATATTATATTTTTTTAATATCTCTTCTTTTTCATCAATTGTATTTATAAGCTTAATATTCTTACTGTTCTGCAAAACAATTTTTGGATGAGGAAAGAAACTTAAAACTATTGATTTTAGTTTTTTCTTATTAGAAATTTCTTGAAGCTTACAGAGAATATCTTGATGTCCTAAATGAATTCCATCAAATGTTCCAACAGTTACAACTGAACCTTCTTTACTATTGTATTCTTTAAAACCTTTTGTTATCAATTTATCTAATAACTATTTTTTTAAATTATAATTATTCATTGTAGAGTCAATTCCATTCATTACAAAGGAAATAATAACCTCATATATTTTTGGAAAAATTGAAAATAACTCTTCTTTTTCTTCATCATTTAATTTGCCTAAAACAAAATCAATTTGATTAAAATTTTTATAATGACTTGAAATTCCTATCCTAAGTCTATTATATGTTTTGGTGTTTAATGTATTTTCTATATCCAAAAGACCGTTATGTCCTCCACAACTGCCATTTGATCGAATCCTAAAATTACATAATGGCAAATTAAGGTCATCACTAATAACTAGTAAGTTTTCAATTTTAATTTTTTCTTTAGAAAGCCAATATTTAACAGCCATTCCACTTAAATTCATATATGTATTGGGTTTTAGCAAAATAAATGATCTGCCTTTAGATTTAAATTTACAAATGCATCCATATTTAACATCCTCAAAAGAAAGATCATTGCTTTCTGCAAAATAATCTAAAACCATAAAACCTATATTATGTCTTGTTTCAAAATACTGATTACCAACATTTCCTAAACCAACAATTAAATATTTTTTCATTAATAAATTTTAATAATTAAAATTTAGAATTAACACAAAAATAAAAAAGCATTCTGAGAAAATACAGAATGCTTTATTATTATTGAACAATATATATTTTACTTCTTTGAATCTTTAGTTGGTTTAGAGTCTCCATCAGATTTAGAATCACCATCAGATTTAGAATCACCATCAGATTTTTTACTGTCATCTGAGGACTTTTCATCCTTTTGCTTATCATCATCTGTTGATTCTTCAGATTCTTCTCCTTCAATTTCTTCATCTTCTTCATCTTCTTCAACTTCTTCAACTATTAAAGCTCTTGGAGTTCTAACTTGACACACAACAGTATTGTCGGGGTGTAAAAAAGTATAAGATTCATTCTCTAACTCTGTTACATAAACTCTATCTCCTATATTGAGATCAGTAATATCAATTTCTATATAGTCAGGCAGATATGTAGGTAATGCCTTAATTCTTAATTTTCTCTTATTTCTTTGTAAGTTTCCTCCTAATTTTACTCCAACAGAATTTCCAACTAATCTAACAGGAATATCCATTGCTATTTCCTTATCATCAAACAATTGATAAAAATCAATATGAAGTATTTTATCTGTTACTGGGTGAAATTGAATGTCCTGCAAAACTGCAGAGTATGTTTTCTTATCGTCAAAAGCAATCACAACTGTATACGCATTCGATGTATAAATCAGTTTAGAGAGTGCCAATTCTGGTGCTGAGAAATGCATTGGTCCATCTCCTCCGTATAATACGCAAGGAATCTGTCCAGCATTACGTAGAGTTTTTGAAGCTGATTTCCCTACGCTTTCTCTTTTAGATCCGTTGATTGTAATCGATTTCATTTTATTATTATTACATTAAAAATTTTGAACTTATTGACTCATTATTATGTACATTATGCATAACATCAGCAAATAAATCGGCGCAAGATAACACTTTAATTTTAGAATTT
>CAZXST010000007.1:0-22862 GCA_964643205.1 uncultured Flavobacteriaceae bacterium
CAGGAAGAACAAAGCATTATATTAATGTTTTTGGAGAGGAAGTTATTATTGAAAATAGCGATAATACTATTAGCAAAGTATGCAAAAAAAATAATCTAGAAATAGTAGATTATACAGTAGCTCCAATTTTTATGAAGGGAAAAGAGAAAGGAGGCCATGAATGGTTTATAGAATTCAAAAATTCAATACCAAAAGACATAAATATTGAGCAGGAAATAGATAATGCCTTAAAGCAAGAAAATTCAGATTATGAAGCAAAGAGATATAAAGATTTTACACTTAATCCTCCAAAAGTAATAATTGGGAAAAAAGGTGTTTTCTTTAAATGGCTTAATAAAAAAAATAAAATTGGAGGTCAAAATAAAGTACCGAGATTAGCAAATAATAGGGATCTTATTGAAGAATTAATTAAGCTTAATGGTTAGGATGCAGCTTTTAATTTTTCTAAACTAATCCTAGACAATTGTCTCTCTGCGTATTTTTTAGTTATATGCAGTCTTTTCTTATCACTTCCAGGTAAATTAAACATTGCATCATTTAAAATTTCTTCGCAAAGCGATCTAAGACCTCTAGCCCCTAAATTATAATCAACAGCTTTCTCAACTATAAGATCTAATGCTAATTCATCAATCTTTAGTTCTATTCCATCCATATCAAATAATTTGATGAATTGTTTAATGAGAGCGTTTTTTGGCTCTGTTAGTATTTTTCTAAGTGCTTCCTTACTTAAAGGGTCCATGTAAGTTACCACGGGTAATCTACCAATTATTTCAGGTATTAATCCAAATTCCTTCAAATCTTTTGGGTTAATAAATTGGAGTATATTTTGTTTTGAAACAGCATCAATCTTTATAGATTTATATCCAATTACATTAAAATTTAATCTTTTTGAAATTAATTTTTCAATTCCATCAAAGGCTCCGCCAGCAATGAATAGTATTTTTTCAGTATTAATCTCAATAAATTTCTGATCTGGATGTTTTCTTCCTCCTTTTGGTGGGACATTTACTACTGTTCCTTCTAATAATTTTAATAATGCTTGTTGGACTCCTTCTCCAGAAACATCTCTAGTAATAGAGGGATTATCACTTTTTCTAGCTATTTTATCAATCTCATCAATGAATACAATTCCTCTTTCTGCCTTTTCAACATTATAATCTGCAGCTTGTAAAAGCTTACTTAATATCCCTTCGACGTCTTCACCTACATATCCAGCTTCAGTAAGAACTGTTGCATCAACAATAGCTAAAGGAACATCTAACATCCTTGCAATTGTTCTTGCAATCAATGTTTTTCCAGTTCCTGTTTTACCAACCATGATGATATTGCTTTTTTCAATTTCAATTTCATCTGATGCTAATTGGTTTATTCTTTTATAGTGATTATATACAGATACAGAAATAATTTTTTTTGTATAATCTTGCCCAACAATATAGTCATCTAAAAAACTTTTAATCTGTTGAGGTTTTAATAACTCAGAGTCTTTAGATTCAGTTACCTTCTCTTGTTTTGATTCTTGGAGAATAATGCCATTTGCTTGTTCAATACACTCATCACATATATGTGCATCAATTCCGGCAATTAATAAAACTGTCTCAGCTTTTTTCTTACCACAAAAAGAACAGTGTAGCTCAGACTTGCTCATCGAAGAATTTATTCTTTAGTTAATATTTCATCTATCATTCCATATTCAAGAGCCTTTTCAGATTTCATCCAATAATCTCTATCGCTATCTGCATACACCTTTTTATAATCCTGACCAGTATGCTTGCTAATAATATTGTAAAGCTCCTCCTTAAGACTAAGTATTTCCTTAGCAGTAATTTCAATATCACTTGCTTGACCATGAGCTCCTCCAACAGGCTGGTGTATCATAACTCTTGAATGAGTTAATCCGCTCCTTTTACCTTTTTCTCCAGCACACAAAAGAACTGCACCCATTGAAGCTGCCATCCCAGTACATATTGTAGCTACATTAGGTTTTATCAATTGCATAGTGTCATAAATTCCTAGTCCAGCATAAACACCACCACCTGGAGAATTAATATAAATCTGAATATCTTTAGATGAATCTGTGCTCTCTAAAAACAATAATTGAGCTTGAATAATATTTGCTACCTGATCATTTATTCCAGTTCCTAAAAATATTATTCTATCCATCATTAATCTTGAAAAAACATCAAATATGGCTATATTCATTTGTCGTTCCTCAATAATATTGGGTGTAAGTCCAACAGGATACATACTGCTTATTATTTTATTATAATAAGTACTACTAATCCCTTGATCTTTAGTAGCAAATTTTTCAAACTCTTTGGCAAAATCCATTTATCTATTCAATTATTTAATTATAAATATAGTAATTTTAAATTAGGAAGAATATGCTTCTTTTATGAACTTTTCATAGGATAATTCTTTCGTTTTAACATTAGCATTCTCTTTAAAGAAAGTTAATATTCTATTGCTAGTTAATTGCTCCGTTAACCTTTTAATTTCATCCTTATTTTGTAAAACTCTTGCAACTACATCGTTTAACTCCTTATCAGAAGGATTAGATTGACCATATTGATTCATCTGAGCTTTGATTAAATCCCTTGTGTAAGATTTTAGGTCATCAAAATTAACTTGCAAATTGTTATCAGTTACTAATTTGCTTTCAATTAATTGGTATTTCATGCCTTTTTCAGATTTTTCATATTCTTCTTTAGCTTCTATATCACTAATCTTCTTTTTCGAATTTATTTTAATCCATTTAGTTAAGAATTCTGAGGGTAGCTTGAATTTGGTATTCTCAATTAAATTCTCAATAATATCATTCATTAACTTTTGATCAGTCTGAGTAATAAATTGCTTTTCAATATCATTAGAAATTTTTTCTTTTAATTCAGATACACTTTTAATAACACCCTTTCCATATATTTTATCAAACAATTCCTGATCTAGGTCTGCTGCCTCTTTATAATTAATCTCCTCAATATTCAACTTAACATCAATATCGATATCTTTTGCT
The DNA here is from genome assembly GCA_964643205.1 of uncultured Flavobacteriaceae bacterium. Taxonomy (GTDB): domain Bacteria; phylum Bacteroidota; class Bacteroidia; order Flavobacteriales; family Flavobacteriaceae. Next base: position 3,011 of record CAZXST010000007.1, read on the forward strand.
CTATCATGAGAAATATTAAGTGTCCGAATTAATTCATGATGATCATCAAATAAATTCTTAGTCCTAAGTGTTACAGACTCACCAACTTGTAATCCTATAAGTTTTTTTATACTATTCTTTTTTTTGATCTTGTTTAAATTGAAAGTTGACTTATTATTAATATCATCCTCATAAATAAAAACTCCTGTTATATCACAATCCTTCTCGATATTTTTTTTAATCGTCAGCTTACCATATTGCTTTTGAATACTACTTATCTGCTCATTAATCATTTTTTCATCCGCCTTAACAACATAATTTGTAATAGGTTTTTTAAATTTTAATTTAATATCAAATTTTGGAGTCAATCCTACTTCAAATTCAAAAGTTATTTTATCAGAATCCCAATTAATATTGTTTTGAGGAATAGGAATAGGACCACCGAGCATATCTATTTCATTGTCTTTTATATAATCCCTCAATTCCTTGTCTATAAGCTTATTTACCTCATCCATGATAACAGCCCTTCCGTATTGTTTTTTTATTAAACCCATTGGAACATGGCCTTTCCTGAATCCAGGGGTACTTGCAGTTTGCGAATATTTATGCAATACACTATTCACTTGTTCTGAATAGTCTTTTTTGTCAATTTCAATGGTTATTTTACCGTTAAGCTTGTCAATATAGTTTGATGTTATTTTCATTTACAGAGGTAAAAACGGGTTTGCGAAAATACACTTTTTTTAAAACGCATCAAAGTTAATTACTAGTATTTATCTTTTATGAAATCTAGAATTGTATCAAAGAAATCATCTGGATTATCAACATGCAACCAATGATTTGAATTTGGAATGGTTATAATTGAAGCTCTAGGAAAATATTTCTTTATTTCAGTCTTGTCATTATCATTAATATAGTTAGAATATTCTCCTTTTAGAAACAATGTACTATTTAAAAAATTATTTTCCTGCTGAACTTTTTCACCTATACTGGATATATTATCAGATAATGAAGACAAATTAAATCTAAAAGCAAGTTTATTTTTATCAATCCAATAGAGATTTTTTAGTAAAAAATTTTTCATTGAAATATCATCAATATATTTTGATAATTCCTGTTCAGCTTCTCCCCTAGAGGAAATAGAATTTAAATCTAAAGAGATTAGTGCTTCAATAATTTTGTCATGATAAATAGGGTAATATTTTGGTGCTATATCAATGATAATTAACTCTGTAATATATTCTTTATGTTTTAAGGCAAAATTCATTGCAGTTTTCCCCCCCATTGAATGGCCTATCAAAATACAATTATGAATTTTATTATGATCTAAATAATATTTTAGGTCCTTTACAAGAAAATTGTAATTGAATTCTTTACTATGAAAGCTTCTACCGTGATTTCTTTGGTCTATTAGATGTATACAAAATCCTTTGGCCTCTAATTTGTTTGCATATGTTTTCCAATTATCTCCAGACCCAAAAAGACCGTGTAAAATAACTATTATATTATTTCCTTCACCAATAATCCTTGAATGTAATAACATTTATTTAAGATATGATAAATATTTTTTTATAACAGCTTCAATTCCAAAGTCTAAACTCTCAGTAATTAATGCATGACCAATAGAAACCTCAAGCAAATTTTCAATGTTATTTTTGAAGAATAATATATTATCCAATGACAAGTCATGACCTGCATTAATTCCTATTCCCATTTCATTAATTAGTTTAGCACATTTTATATATGGTTCTATAGCAATTTCTTTATTTATTTTATAATTCTTTGCAAAACCTTCGGTATAAAACTCAATCCTATCAGCACCTATTTCATTTAGAGGTTCTATATATTTTAATTCGGGGTCTAAAAAAATTGATGTTCTTATTTTGTTAGAATTTAATTCTGATACTATTTCTTTTAAATAATTTTTATGTTTCACAGTATTCCACCCAGCAGATGAAGTTAAATCAGAGTCAGCATCAGGAACTAAAGTAACTTGATCTGGTTTATTCTTAATCACCATGTCAATAAATTTCTTAATAGGATTTCCTTCAATATTAAATTCCTTGTAAACAACTGATTTTAAATTATAAACATCTGAATATTTTATGTGCCTTTCATCTGGCCTTGGATGAACAGTTATTCCGTCTGCTCCAAAGGATTGTATCTTTTTTGCAAAATTGATAAGGTCTGGGTAATCTCCTCCTCTAGAATTCCTAAGAGTAGCTATTTTATTAATATTAACACTTAGCTTGGTCATGTTAAAATTTTATGTGAAAATACAAACTAGTTACAGCTAAAACTAACATAATTTTAATTAATTTGCATCATGTTTTCACATCCCATTATAACAGAATATTTTTTAATATTTAGAAGTTGATGAAAGTAGCAGTATTTACAAACTTATATAAGAATTATTCTTTAAAATATTTCCTTTCAACTATAAAAAAATTGCATAATAGATCTATAGATGTATGCATAGATGAAAAGTCTGTTGAAATCATAGGGCAAAAAAAAATTAATTCTTTTCCAAAACAAATTGGGACTTTCTCCAAACTAGATAAGTCATTTGATTTTGTAATCTGTATAGGGGGTGACGGCACAATATTAAGAGCTGCATCTTATATTAATAGTCACTCAATTCCTATAATAGGGGTAAATACTGGAAGATTAGGATTCTTGGCAAAAATTAAAGCAACGAAAATTGATTTAGTAATTAATGCAATAATTAATAAAAATTATGAAATATCTGAAAGGTCTCTAGTTAAAATTTCATCAACAATCAAGGATGGGAAAACAAAAAAATTAGGTTATGCTCTTAATGAAATAAGTATAACTAGAAAAAATACTACATCATTAATTACGATTGAGACTAAATTAAATGATAATTATCTTAATACATACTGGGCAGATGGATTAATTATTGCGACTCCTACTGGGTCAACTGGATATTCCCTAAGTTGTGGTGGTCCAATAATAATGCCTGATTCAAAAAATCTAGTTATTACTCCAATAGCACCTCACAATTTGAATGTTAGGCCACTAGTTGTCCCTCAACATACAAAGATTAGTATAAAAATCAGTGGTAGAGAAAATGAATTCTTTGTCTCACTAGATTCCAAAATAACCACTCTTAGTAATGAAAATATAATATCTATAACAAAGGCATCGCATACAATAAAAATGATTGAATTAGAGAAAGAAGATTTCCTTGAGACATTAAGAGACAAGTTATTCTGGGGAAAAGATAAGAGAAACTAAACAATAAAATTAATTGACAGTAGTTTTATAGTTAAATTTTTATTTAGAGTTAATGGTATTCAAAGCCAAATCAGGTGCATTAAGATTAACACAATTTATATTAATCATAATATTTAACTATCAGTTATGTAATAGTCAAATATATGAGATAGGAGGTACTATTGGGGGAAGTAATTTTATTGGAGATGTAGGTAATACCAAATTTATTAACCCTAACGAATCTGGGTTTGGAGGAATCATCAAATGGAATAGGAGCCCAAGACATTCTTATAGACTTTCATTTATTTCAACATCAATTAGCGCTAACGATCTAGACTCTGATGATCCTAGAAGATATGAGCGTGGTTATAATTTTGGTAGTACTTTAAAAGAACTATCAGCAGGGATGGAATTCAATTTTTTTGACTATAATCTACATGAATATGATGTCACATTCACACCCTATATCTATTCAGGAATAATTTACTCTAAATATGAAAATTTATTTTTTAATGGGAATAATCTTCAGAACAGTGGTGATTATGAATGGAGTTTTGGGATCCCAATGGTGCTTGGAGTAAAATATAGAATATTTGAAAAAATTATTTTGGCATTTGAAATAGGAGCTAGATATACCTTTTCTGATAAAATTGATGGCAGTCTTCCATATAATGAAAATTTTAATTATACTTTTGGTAATGAAAATAATAATGATTGGTATATGTTTACAGGATTTAATTTAACCTATACATTTGGAAGACAACCGTGTTACTGTAATATAAAATGAGTTTAAAGAAAGATATTATTATTGATGCTATTCCAAAACATATTGCCATAATAATGGATGGTAATGGAAGATGGGCAAAAAAAAGGAATAAGAATAGAAATTATGGGCATAGTGCAGGAAGAAAATCTGTAAAAAAAATAGTTAAAGCATGTGCTGAATTAGGCATTAAAAATCTCACCTTATATGCATTTTCAACTGAAAATTGGAATAGACCAAAATTAGAAATAGATTTTTTAATGAAATTACTTCTAACTTCTCTAAATGAAGAATTAGAAACTCTAATCAAGAATAATATCAAATTTAAAATAATTGGAAATTTGGAAAAACTCCCTAAAAAGCTGACATCATATCTTATTAAAGTAACTAAAAAAACACAGAATAATAAAAAGATGACTTTAACAATTGCACTAAGTTATGGGGGAAGAAAAGAAATTGTAGATGCTATCCAAGTAATTGGGGATAAAGTTAAAAATAACTTAATTTCTCCAAAAAATATTGATGAATCCGTAATAAATCAGCATCTTTACACTCATTATTTACCAGATGTAGATTTATTAATAAGAACAAGTGGTGAAAAAAGAATTAGTAATTTCTTATTATGGCAAATTGCTTATGCTGAGCTTTACTTTACAAAAAAGCTATGGCCTGACTTCTCTACAGAAGATCTTTATGAAGCAATTGTAAATTATCAAAAAAGAGAGCGTAGATTTGGAAAAACTAGTAAACAGATTAATTAAAGAAAGATTAAAATTGAAAATTAAATTTTTTCTTATACTTCTTTTGTGTACCTCCTTCAGTACAAATTTATTTTCTCAGGAAGAAAACAAATCTAGTAAAAGTATAATTGGAGAAATAACTGTTTCAGGGAATACCTCTTTTAGTCCTATTACAATTATAACTTATTCAGGACTTAGAGAAGGTGATGAAATATCAATTCCTGGCGAGAAAATTAGTTCAGCAATAAAGAAATTATGGGAATCCAATCTGTTTAGCTCAGTTGAAGTATTTAGAGTCAAACAGTTAGACAATATTGTTGATTTAGAAATAAAACTTATTGATTTACCTGAATTGTCTAAACTAGAAATTACTGGAGTTAAAAAAAGAAAACATGAAGATATAATTAAAGAAAATAAGTTACAGATAGGAGTTAAAGTTACTGAGAATTTAATTACAACTACTAAGAATTACCTAGAGAACAAGTATAAGAAAAAAGGGTTTTTAAATACAAAAGTGAAAATAATTACTGAAGAGATTATTGACTCAACAAATAAAGCTAAGGTGAAAATATCATTAGATATTAATAAAGGAAATAAGATAAAAATTAAAAAAATTGTATTTGATGGAATAGACAATTTAACCTCAAAGTCTCTTCAAAAATCAATGAAAAATACCAAAAAATCGAAAATTTACAGGTTTTGGAAAAGATCAAAATATATTGAAGATGATTTTAAGGAAGACCTAGTTAGTCTTGTAGATAAATATAAAGAAAATGGATATAGAGATGCCAGAATTATATCAGATACTATTGTAAGATATGACGAAAGTTCTATTACATTAAAAATAAAATTACAGGAAGGGGAAAAATATACATTTGGAAAAATAAATTATCTTGGAAATTCTGTATATACTGACGAACAATTGGATCAAATATTGAAAGTTAAAGAAGGGGATACATACAATGGTGTTGAATTAGAAAAAAGAATTGCTGATGATTCAGATCCAGACTCTGACGATTTATCTAACTTATATCAAAATAGTGGATATTTATTTTCGTCTGTAACTCCTGTTGAGGTTAGTGCTGATGGAAATGTAATTGATCTTGAAATTAGAATTAATGAAGGTAAGCCTGCTTATTTTAATAAAGTTTCTGTTGTTGGAAATGATAAGACAAACGATCATGTAATATATCGGGAAATAAGAACTCGACCTGGTCAATTATATAGCAAATCAAATGTAATAAGGACTATTAGAGAACTTGGACAACTTGGCTTTTTTGATGCACAATTAATTTCTCCTGATTTTAAAAATGTAAATCCAAATGATGGGACTGTTGATTTAGAATATACAGTTGTTGAAAGAGGATCTAGTCAAATTGAGTTACAAGGTGGTTATGGTGGTGGTGGTTTTATTGGAACATTAGGATTATCATTTAATAATTTTGCAGCTAAAGATTTATTTAATAAAGAAGCATATAATCCAGTTCCTATGGGTGATGGTCAAAGACTCTCTCTAAGATTACAAGCAAGCAGATTTTATACACAGAATAGTTTCAGTTTTACTGAACCTTGGTTAGGAGGTAAAAAGCCTGTTCAATTTTCAATTCAATTATCTCAAACAAAGCAATTTTTGTTTGATCCAGTTAACTATAGGGCAGATAAATCAAAATCATTTAATATAAGTGGTATTTCTGTTGGACTGGCTAAAAGATTAACTGTACCCGATGATTATTTCACTCTTGCTCAGTATATTGGGTTTCAATACTATAATTTAAATGATTACAATACAGGGCTATTCACATTTGGTAATGGATCCTCTAATAATCTATCCTATACGGTATCCTTAAGTAGAAATAATACTTTTACTGATCCAATATATCCAACTGGAGGCTCAAGTTTTAGTTTATCTGCAAAACTCTCATTTCCATATTCAGCTGTTAATAAGGTTGATTACGCTGCATTAAAAGATGAAAGAGAGCAGTTAGTAGATGATCTTGCAAATGATCCAAGTAATACAACTGCATCAGATAGGATAGCTGAAATAGATCAAGAAAGATATAAATGGCTCGAATTTTACAAAATTAAATTTAAAGGTGAATGGTTTGCGGCATTAACAAAAAAATTAGTATTACGACCTGCTTTTGAGTTTGGTTTTCTTGGAGCTTATAACAATGATAGAGGGATTATACCATTTGAGAGATTTTTCTTAGGTGGAGATGGCTTAGGTATGTATAGTTTAGATGGTAGAGAAACTATAGCACTTCGTGGCTATCCTAATCAGTCATTATCAAATCAAGATGGAGGTACAATTTATAATAAATATTCCTTAGAAATGAGATATCCTATAAGCCTTGGTGAACAAGCTAAAATATTTGCACTTGGATTTATTGAAGGAGGAAACTCATATAATAGCTTTAGAGATTTTAATCCATTTCTAATCAAACGTTCTGCAGGACTGGGTGTTCGCTTGTTTATGCCTGCTTTTGGATTACTTGGCATAGATTTTGGTCATGGATTTGATGCTGTTCCAGGACAATCCAAAAAACATGGATGGGAGACTCACTTTATAATTGGTCAATCATTCTAATAATAAATAATTATATGCTAAAATATATTCCTATATATTACGTTTGATAATCGTAAAATATTCAAAATGAAGAAATTTATAATTCTAGTCGCTGTACTTTTAATTTCCAGCTATACATTTAGTCAAAGGGGGGTCAGAATTGGATATGTAGATACAGAATATATATTACAAAATCTATCTGAATATGAAGAAACAAGGGATCAATTAGAGGAAAAAGCAAATAAATGGAAGAAAGAAATTGAAAATAGATTTTCTGATTTAAATAATAAAAAAGAAGCATTAAATGCTGAGAGATTACTACTTACAGAAGAGTTAATCAAGGAAAAGGAAGAAGAAATATCAATTGAAAAAAATGAAATTATAGATTACCAGCAAAAAAGATTTGGTCCAAGAGGTGATCTAATTATTCAAAGAAAACAACTAATACAGCCAATTCAAGATCAAATTTTTATAGCAATAAAAGAAATTGCAAAATCTAGAAAATATGATTTCATTTTTGATAAATCTGCTGATATTGTTATGTTATACTCCGATAGAAAATTTGATATTAGTGATCAAATATTAAGAATAATAACAAGAACTAACAATAGAAAACAATTAGATTCAAGAAGAGAAAAACGAGAGGCTGACGAAGAAGATAAAATCATAGCCAGTAATCTAGAAGCTGAAGATTTAGATGAAGTTAAGGAAGTAAATAAAACAGATGCTAAGAAACCTGAAAAAGTTTTAAGCGCAAAAGAATTAAGAGAAAAAATGTTGCGAGAAAGAAAAGAAAAAATTCTTGCTGAACAAAAAGCAAAAGATAGTACCTTTATAAAAAATAATAATAACTGAAATAAATAAAAAAAATGAGAAAAATTAAAATCTTATTATTGATATTATGTGTAAGCATAAGTTTTACTGTCAACTCACAAAGCAAAGTAGCTCATATTAATAGCACTGAATTAGTGTCCTCTATGCCAGAAATGAACGAGGCAAAAGCAGAGCTTGAAAAACTTGCTAAAACCTATGAGAATGATATTCAAACTATGGCAGCGGAATTACAAAGTAAAGTAAAACAATATGATACTGAAGCAGCAGCTCAAACAGATGAAGAGAATGCTAGAAGGCTACAAGAAGTTCAAGGGATGGAACAAAGTATTCGTCAATATCAGAATCAAGCTCAACAAGAATTGCAAAAAAAAGAATTTGATTTATTAAAACCTATTACTGAAAAAGCTCAAGCTGCAATAGTTAAGGTTGCTAAAGCTCAGGGATTTGATTATGTTCTTGATTCCACACAAGGACAAGGGGTGATTTTAGCAGATGGAAAGGATTTAATTGAGGATGTTAAAAAAGAATTAGGATTTTAATAAACTCTTGCTAATATATTTAATAAGCTGTCTTGCCAAAGGCAGCTTTTTTATTTTAATAAAATGAATAACAACCCTATAGGTATATTTGATTCTGGAATTGGAGGTTTATCTATTTTAAAAGAAATAAATAGAGTCCTTCCAAATGAGAACACTATCTATTTAGCAGATAATAAAAACTGTCCATACGGAAATAAGAATATTAGTGAAATTATAAAGCTGAGTCTAAAAAATGCTTCTTTATTAATTGAAATGAACTGCAAAATAATAGTAATTGCATGTAATACTGCAACAACTAACGCTATCAAAGAAATTAGAAATTCATTTGCAGTTCCTGTTGTAGGAATTGAGCCTGCTATTAAGCCCGCAATACACAATACTAAAACTAATAAAATAGGAGTATTGGCAACTGAAATGACACTAACTAGTAATTTGTTTAATCAAACCTCGAAAAAATTCTCTGATAATATTGAGATTATTGAACAAATTGGTTTTGGACTGGTTAATCTAATTGAAAAAGGCAATATTAATAAAGAAAATACAAAGCAACTTTTAAAATCCTATATAGACCCAATGTTAGATTCAAATATTGATCAATTAGTATTAGGATGTACACATTATCATTTTCTCATTCCAATTATTAGGCAAATAATACCTGAAAAAATAACAATTCAAGATCCTAATAAAGCCATTGCAATACAAACCAAAAAAATATTAAAAAGAAGAAATCTTGAAAACTCCTTAAATAGTAATTTCAAGAATAAAATATATGCAAATGGAAGTACTGAAATAATTAATACTATTATTAATTCAAATGGAAAAGTTTATTCCTTAGACTTCTAAATTATTTTATCCAAGGACAATTACAATCATATTGTTCCTTTCTACACCCAAAATTAAATCCTAATGTAATCTGATGATATCCCCCATTATCAAAAACGATGGAATTTGATTGATATGAGTAATTATAGGCAAATACAAAACCATCAACTTCAAGGCCTAATAAAGGAGTTATATACTCTAATTTTTGTGTTTGAACTTGATCGTTAGAGTTTAAATATTCTGCTCCATCAAAACTTCTTCTATATGATAATCCAGCCCAAATTCTTCCAAAATTTGTTTCTTTATAAACCTTAAAATTTGTATCTAGGAATGTCTCCTGAGTTGCATCCTTATAAGCAAACATAAATGATGGCTCAAAATTCCATTCTTGTGAAGCGTCACTAAATAAATACCCAGTAGAAAATAAATATGTTCTTAAATTATTATAACTCAGCCCTTGCTCATTAAAATTTATCCCATCATTATTAAGTAAATTTTTAATAGAAGCGTGTGCATAAAATTCTAAATATTGATATGAAAATCCAAAATCAATATTAAAATCTGTTGCACTTTGTTCTACTCCAGCAATAATTGGATCAAATCCTCCAGCTAAAAAAGAAGTTTCATCAAGCTTATATTGAATCATTCCAGCACTAATTCCAAATGATAGCATGTCTAAATCTAATTCACTTCTAGAAAATAAAATATGATGAGCATATGTTAGATAAGCACCCGATTGTGAATGATATCCATTCATATCATTAAAAACAATTGCTCCAATAGCAGATTTAGAATCTCCAATTCTTGTATTTACACTAATAGTCTGCAATTGAGGAGCCTTCTCATGATCAAACCATTGTTGTCTACCTGTAACTCTCACCTTTCCACAATTAGAAACACCTGCCATAGAAGGATATAGTAAATAATAGTTGTCAGTTAAATAATCAGAATATATAGGCAATCCTTCCTGTGCATTAGCTGATAGAAAAGTTATACAAAATAAGGAGAAGTATAGTATTATCTTTTTAAAATCCATAAAACAAATTATTGACAAAAATCATACCCAATATTAAAAAAATAGTCACATGGTGATTTTAGTCGATCAAATATATAAATTTTATAAGACATTATACCTAGTAATTGATTTTATGTATATACTACATTTTAGTACATTTGTCAAAAGTTTAATATGAGCAAGTACAAAGTTTCTATCTGTAAAACAAAAAATAAATTTATAGTAAAATTTGAAATAAATGAATTTATTACAAATCATCAAAACTATGAATATAATAATATTGATGAAGCTACTAATGCTCCTCTTGTTAAAGAGCTTTTTTATTACCCATTTGTTAAAAAAGTATATGTTTCCACAAATTTTATTGCAATAGAAAGATTTAATGTTGTTCAGTGGGAAGATGTTCAAGATGAAGTTGCTAAAAAAATTGAAAATTATCTAAATCAAGGAAATTCTATTATTGTAGAAAATGGCAGTAATAAGAAAATCCCTATAAGCATCTATTCAGAAAGCACTCCAAATCCTGCAGTACTAAAGTTCGTAGCAAACAAAAAGCTTGTTGATTTTCAAATAGAATTTAATTCCATTGATGAATGCGAAAACTCACCTCTAGCATTAAGACTTTTTAATTTTCCCTTTGTTAAAAGTATTTTTATTGATAAAAATTTTATTTCAATAACAAAATATAATACCTATTCTTGGGATGATATTACATTAACAATAAGAAATTTTATTAAAGAATATCTAGAAAGAGATAACAAAGTTTTGGCTGATGATTATCAAAAGGAACAGGTAGTTGATCAAGAAAACCTAGATGAAACATCAAAAGAAATAGTCTCTATATTAGATGAGTATATTAAACCAGCTGTTGCAGCTGATGGAGGTAATATTATGTTTAAATCATATAATAAAGAAAATAAATCTGTTAGTGTCATCCTTCAAGGAGCCTGCAGTGGATGCCCTTCATCAACTATTACATTAAAAAATGGAATTGAAAATATGCTTAAAAAATTGCTAAAAGGGAAAGTAGAAGTTGTTGAGGCAATTAATGAATAATAATTTCATTTTGTACTTTTGATTATATGAAAAAAGTTATTTCCTTTTTTTTATTGTTAATCATTATGATTAACTCCTGTAGTGAAAAAACTTCTAAAATGAGTAATAATCTAATTAACGAAAATAGTCCATACCTGCTTCAGCATGCTTATAATCCTGTTGATTGGAATCCTTGGGATAAACAATATCTAGAAAAAGCTAAAAAAGAAAACAAGTTAGTGGTTATAAGCATTGGCTATTCTTCTTGTCATTGGTGTCATGTAATGGAAAAAGAAAGTTTTGAAGATTCCCTTGTCGCAAGTATAATGAATGAAAAATATATCTCAATTAAAGTTGATAGAGAAGAACGCCCTGATGTTGATCAAGTATATATGAATGCTGTGCAATTAATGACAGGAAGTGGAGGATGGCCATTAAATGTCGTCACATTACCAGATGGTAGACCTATTTGGGGTGGTACATATTTCCCAAAAGATCAATGGATTAATGCTTTAACACAAATTTCTGATCTATATAATAAAGAGCCTGAGAAATTTATTAACTATGCAGAAACACTAGAAAAGGGTATAAAATCATTAGATATAATTACAACAAATGATAATCAAGAATTAGCATCCATAGACCTAGATAAGCATATTAGAAGCCTTGTCAATAAAATTGACAAAAAGAATGGGGGGTTCTCTGGAGCACCAAAATTTATGATGCCAAATAATATTCATTTCTTGCTAAGAAGTGCATACCAAAATAATGATAAAGAAACATTAAAACTAGTTAATCTTACCCTAGAAAAAATGGCATATGGTGGAGTCTATGATCAAATTGGAGGTGGATTTTCAAGATACTCAACAGATGATAAATGGCATATTCCACATTTTGAAAAGATGCTTTATGACAATGCCCAACTCATTAGTCTATATTCAGATGCATATTTAGTTACAAATAATGATTTATATAAAAATGTAGTATATGAAACTATAGCCTTTGTATTGAAAGAATTAAAAAATCCTAATGGAGGATTCTATTCATCCATTGATGCTGACAGCAAATCATTAGATGGTAAAGAAAATGAAGGAGCTTATTATATTTGGAAAGAAGATGAGTTAAAAAAGTTACTTAAAGATGACTTTGTAGTTTTTTCTGACTATTATAATATTAATGAATATGGATATTGGGAAGATGATAATTATGTCTTGATTAAAAATAAATCTGATGCAGCATTTGCTAAAGCACATAACTTATCAAAAGAACAAGTAAGTCAAAAAATAGATACATGGAAAAAAATACTGATTAAAGCAAGAAATAAAAGATCTATGCCAAATATTGACGACAAAATATTAACCTCATGGAATGGATTAATGATTAATGCATTTATTGATGCCTATAGAGTTTTCAAAGATGAAAATTTTCTTGATGTCGCAAGTTCTAGTGCTGAGTTTATTGTAAAAAATATGAAAAAGACTGATGGAGGATTATACCATAGTCACAAGGATGGAAAAAGTAAAATTAATGGATATCTAGAAGATTATGCTGCTGCCATACAGGCCTTTTTAAACTTATATGAAAACACTTTGGATGAGAAATGGCTAAACATATCAAATGATTTAATGAAATATACATATGAGAACTTTTTCAATGATGAAACTAATATGTTTTATTTTACATCAAAATTAGATGATAAGCTGATCTCAAGAACTATTGCATTCAGAGACAATGTTATTCCTTCTAGTAATTCAATTATGGCAAATAACTTATTTAAGTTATCTCATTATTTTGATAACAAAACATATTTAAATTCTTCACAGCAAATGGTAAACAACATTAAGGATCAAATAGAATTATATCCTGGAGGATTTTCAAACTGGATGAATTTAATTTTAAATATCAACAAGAATTTTTATGAAGTTGCAGTGGTTGGTAGTAAAGCTATTGAAAAGATTAAAGAATTAAATGAAAATTACCTTCCAAACAAAATTATTATAGGGTCTCTAGAAAACAATTCTCTTCCACTGCTTAAAAACAGATATGTTGAGGGAGAAACCTATATATATGTTTGTGTTAATAAGGCTTGTAAAATGCCTGTAAAAACAGTAAAAGAGGCTTTAAAACTTATTGAGTAGCATTCCACTTAGAACCTATAAAATCTTTTAAATAAAACGGCTCAAAATTATTTAAATCTTCATGCTGATTCTCATTAAATTTTTTAAATGATAATACACCCATTTGTCTTGATGAAGGAAGCACATTATCAATGAAACACGCATTTTTGTGAGTAATTATTTCCTTAATTTTTTTGTTGGCATTTCCAATAAAATACACCTCATCTGTACTAAGATACTCTTTGAAAGAATTCTCTGTTAATATTTCTGCCATAGTATCTCTTATTCTATCATTCTTATTATTAAAAACTGCAGAATATACTTCCATTCTTCTAGCATCCAAACAAGGTATTACAATGCCTTTATTTGATATATTTTGAGACAATATTTCTAAAGTTTCAATTGATATTAATGGAATATCCAAAGCAAAACACAATCCCTTAGCTGAGGCTACACCTATTCTTAATCCTGTATATGATCCAGGTCCTTTACTAACTGATATTGCCGATAAATCCTTAGGTTTTATTTTTGATTTCTTTAAAACAGAATCAATAAAAACATGTAAAGATTTTGAATGAGAATAATCCTGTGTGTTTTCTTCAATACAATCAATTAACTCTAAATCATTAAAAAGTGAAACAGAACAATTTGTTGTTGAAGTTTCTATGTTTAATATGTAGGCCAACTAATATATTATTTTACCCGTATAATAATCTAAAACCTTTGTTTTAAATATAAAATCATACTTTGAATTAATAAGGGATGACTTAGCATTTAATAATCTAATTCTAGCTTGTTCAAGATCAAAAGAATTTAATGCTCCTAAATCATAACGTTCCTTTGAATTATCAAAAGCTAATGTTTGAGCCTCTAAGGACTTTTGTGATGCTTGATAAGACTTTAAAGCTGCTTTTGCATCAGTAAATGATCTTTGAATACTAGATTCTAAATTCAATTTAGCCTGTTCAAGGGCTAAATTACTAGTGTTCTCAAGAATTTTTGATTTAGTTACTCCTGCTTTTGTTTGGTTCCTATTAAAAATTGGAATAGAAATATTCATATTAACTGAATGGCCTTTATTTTCATCTAATTGATCTATAAATGGATCATCATCTGTTAAATTAGAAAAATTTGCTGCTGCATTAAATCCATATCCAAGTGAAATATTAGGCAAGTAAGCGCTTTTAGAAATTTTAGTACTCAATTTTGCAATTTCTATGTCACGTTCTGCAGCCTTTATTTCATTTCTATTTTCTAATGCATAATTAAGAATTGGTCTAATGTCCTGATACATTATATTTTCAGATGGGACATCAATTTCAATTACTGCAACATCAAATCCTTCATAAGGAATTTGAAGTAACTGCGATAAATTTAGTAATGCCAGCTCATGATTATTCTCAGCAATTGTTAAATTCTGACTGTCCAAGCTTAGTGTAGCTTGAGTATCAATCAAAGTTGATTCCGGTTGTACTCCCGACTCAACAAGGGCTTGAACTTGTTGTACCTGAAAGACTGAAAATTCATATTGTGATCTAGCCAATTCTAGATTCTCCTTATTAAATAAAACATTCAAATAAACATTAGCAACATTTAAAGAAATATCATCTCTTAGTTTCCCTAGTTCATATTTGTTTCTTTCAAGAGTTAATTTGCTTTGATTCAAAAGATTTATATTTCTAAATCCATTAAAAATAGTCTGTGAAAAACCTATTCCTAAGCTTGATGAATAAAATTCTCTATCAGCAAATTCTCCCTGATATAATTCAACCTTTCCTACACTCATAGAACCAGAGATATTAGAACTAATTCCCGGCATAAAATTACCCTTTGCACTAATTACGTCCTGCTCATTTGATAGAATACTGTTTCTTGCTTGAAGAATTGAAATATTATTTTCTAAAGCATAAATAACACATTCTTCAAGTGTCCAAACTTTTGTCTGACTAAAAATTGATTGCCCAATTAATAGAATTATTATCACTAAAATTTTACTTTTCATAAATACCAATTTTAAAAATTAAATTAATCTGTCATATCATCAGCAGTCTCATCCCGACTTCTTTCATCATCGTCTACTTCCACTTCATCAGTCACTATATTCCATACTTTTATTTCATCGTTCTCAGTAACTCCGTCTAAGATTTCTACATTTATGCCATCAGAAATTCCAATCTTAACATTCTTTATTTTATATGTGCCATCTTGTTGTTTAATCTCAACAAATGGTTTATCTGTTAATCTATTGAATTGTAATAAAGATTCCTTAATGCATAAAATATTTTCCTTATTCCCTGTTTCCATAATTGCATTAGCACTATAGCCTGCTCGTACATTAATATTTTGTGGGATATTTACATCAGCTTTTATTACAAATTGTACCGCTCCTGCCTGCTCTATACCTTTGGGAGCTACAAAAGTTAATTTTGCTTTAAATTCCTCTTCTTCCAAAGCTCCTAATACAACTTTAATTTCAGAGCCTTCCTCAATTTTAGAAACTTCTGTTTCATCTACCTGCCCCTCGAATATCATTAGAGTCATATCTGCAACTGTAGCTATTGTAGTTCCAGCATTAAAATTGTTGCTTTCAATGACCTGATCTCCTTCTCTTACTGGAATTTCAAGAATTGTCCCTGCTATTTGAGCTAAAATATTTGTATTAGCAGTACTACCCCCAGTAAGAGTTCCTTTCTTTATGATTTTATAATCATTTTGAGCTTGAGTTAATGCCTCCTTGGATTGCTCCATTGATAGCTCACTATTTTCAAAGTCCTGTTTGGAAATAACTCCCTTATCAAATAATTTTTTACTTCTGTCGAATAAAGTTTTTGAATTATTATAGGACAATCTTGCAGAATTAATTCTACTATTGGCACTAATAACTGCTTGCTCATTGGGAACCACCCGAATACTTGCTATTAAATCTCCTCTACTAACTATATCTCCTTCTTCAACTAATATTTTATCTATAATTCCGCTTACTTGAGGTTTTAGCTCAATTTCATCTTCAGGATTTAATTTCCCTGTAGCCACTACTTCTTTTACAATAGAGGTATAAAATGGCTTTTCAGTTTCATAGTCAATAATTTCGCTAGAATTAGCGTCGTTAAAATATTTTAACACCCATAATAAGGATAAACATATCCCTACAATTACTACGATTTTTAATGTTTTTTTCATATTATTTTTTTTTATTTATTCTTCTCTTAATGCGTCTATTGGTTTAATAATTGTTGCCCTTGTTGCTGGAATTAATCCAATTAATGATCCAAAAACAATAAGGATAATCAAGGAAACAAAGACAATAAATATAGAAACAGATGCATTTACTAAAACTGAATCTGGACCTTGACCAAAGGCAGAGTCCACTGCCATTAGTATTCCACCTCCTGAAATTATTCCAAAAATTCCTGCAATAACTGTTAAAACAATTGCTTCTAATACAATTTGTCTTTTTATCTCAAATGGAGTCGCTCCAATTGCTCTTCTAATTCCTATTTCCTTTGTTCTTTCTTTTACTGTAATTAATAGTATGTTTCCAATGGCAAAAACACCAGCTATTAATGTCGCTATTCCTACAAACCAAGTAAGGAATTGCATTCCTAATAAAAATCCTTCAAATCTTTTGAATAGTTCTCCAAGATTGAAACTTCCAAAAGCTCTATTATCATCAGGATGAACAAAATTTAAATTTTTTAATGTAAGCTTGACATCCTTTTCAACTTGTAAAATATCATATCCTTCTTTGCCCGTTACCATTATCCAGCCAATATTATCACCTTGATTATAAACCTTCTGAAAGGTGGTAAAAGGGATATGAATTTGTCCACCAAAATCAAAATTACCTTGCTTAAAAACTCCTATGACCTTATAATTAATATCATCTATTTCAATATATTCACCTATTGCATTTTCATCCTTTTCAAATAATTGTTCATAGGCATCAGTTGAAATAACAGCAACCTTTTTAGTCTGTTCAATATCATTTTGATTAATGAACCTGCCACTTGTTAAATTCTTTTTTTGGACTTTATCCAATATTGGGAAATCTCCGATTATTCCAAAACCAGCAAACAAAATACCTCTAACTACTTGGGACTGTCTTTGATTACGAGGAACCAAAAATTTAATCCCTTCTGCATTACTTTTGATCTTATCAAGTTGAGAAAATTTTAATCTTGGTGCTCTTCCTTCTTGATATCCTTTAAAAGGCATACTTGTTGCTTGTCCCCAAATAAAAACACTATTTGTAGCATAGTCACCAAATTCAACATTAAACTTATTTTCTATTCCTCTTGCTGATCCTAAAAGTGCTATTAAAAGTAAAATCCCCCACCAAACACCAATCATAGTTATAATGGTTCTAATTTTATTTTTGGTTAAGCTCTCTGAAAGCTCTTGCCATGTGTCAAAATCAAATAAAAATCTAAACATAATTATTCGTCTCTTAATGCAACAATTGGTTTTATTCTTGAAGCTCTATTAGCAGGCAGCCATGCTGCAAGAGTTCCAGCTATTATAAGTGTTATTGTAGCTCCAACAACTAAACTTGTACTTACCCCAGGGTCTTTTATAAAATATTCTTTTAATGTTTCTTCCATTGAATTTAGAATTACACTGCCGGCAATTAATCCAAGGAATCCTGCAATTGAAGTAATTAAAATTGATTCAAAAGTTATTAAAAGCTTTATAGAGTTTGGTGGAGCTCCTAGGGCTTTTCGAATACCTATCTCTTTTGTTCTCTCTTTAACAATAAATATCATAATATTACTAATACCTACAATACCTGCTATTAATGTTCCAAAGCCAATAATCAGTACTAGAATCGATAGTACAGCATTAAATTGCGATGTATTTTCCAATTCCTGGGCCTGATTCCTTATTCTAACTGCAGCTTGATCTTCAGGTGCAACATTAAAAATCTGCTTAATTCTCTTTAGCAGCCTATTGCTAAATGCAATGGCTTGGTCACCTGACATACTTGGATTAAATGTTAAATTTATCTGATCAATATAATCATTGCTGCCATATAATTGTTGCGCTGTACTAATTGGCATATAGATAATTCTTTCTTCATTACTATCTGACCCCTCAGCCTTATCTATATACAGGCCAACCACCTTGTATTTGATCTTACTAAGATCAATATATTCTCCAATAGGATCCTTTCCATTAAATAAATCCTCCCAAACTAATTTTCCTATAACAATATGTTTCTCCTTATTTTTTAAATCTAGTTGATTGATATATCTTCCTTTTACAATGTCTGTTTTTTCAATGAACTGATGATCTGGATTTACAGCACGTATAGTATAATTGCTTTTTTCATCCATATATGAAGCTGTAAGATTTTTATATACTCTACCAGAAATAAACTCTATATCATTTTTATATTCTTTTTTTAGGGTTTCATATAGCTCATTATCGAACTGTATTCTTCTTCCTACCTGCATCCCCTCGACAGCTTTTGTTGTCCTTCCTGAATAAATAAAAATTGAATTATTTGCATCTCCTGCAAATTCAGAATTAAAAGAATTTTGTAATCCATTGGCAACTCCAAATAATATAGCAAAAAGCATTATAGCAAATGCAACGGTAAATCCTGAGAGCAGAGTTCTTAGTTTATTTTTACTAATACTCTGAAAAATTTCTCTAAAAAAGCCAAAGTCAATCATAATTTAACACCTAACTTGTTTAATATTTTTATCCTGCATAATAATTCCATCTTTTAATTTTATTATTCTCTTACACATATTAGCAATATCCGTTTCATGCGTAACAATAAGGAGTGTTTTACCCTCATCATTAAGTTGCTGTAAAAACTGCATTAATTCAATTGATGTAGCTGAATCCAAAGCTCCTGTAGGCTCATCTGCTAATAAAAGTTTAGGTTCTGAGGCAAGTGCTCTAGCAATAGCTACTCTTTGTTTTTGCCCACCTGATAATTCATTAGGAAGATGTTTTGCCCAGTCTTTAAGACCAACTTTATCTAAATGAAAAAGTGCTTTTTCCTGTCTTTCCCTTCTACCCAATCCTTGATAATACAAAGGAAGTGCAACATTTTCTAATGCATTTTTAAATGTTATTAAATTAAATGACTGAAAAACAAAGCCTAGAAACTTATTTCGATATTGGGCTGCTTTCTTTTCGTCTAAATTTCTTATTTCTACACCATCTAATGAATATTCACCTTCATCATGCTCAT
>CAZXST010000008.1:0-21450 GCA_964643205.1 uncultured Flavobacteriaceae bacterium
CCAATACAGAATTTAGAAAATATATTACCAAGAACCTCATCATTTGTAACCTCGCCTGTGAGTTCTCCAAGATATTGAAGTGCTTGGCGTATATCTATAGCTAATAAGTCTCCTGAAATTTTATCATCAATTCCCTTTAAAACATTCTCAATTTCAACAGAAGACTTGCACAACAAGTCATAGTGTCTTGAATTTGTTACTACTGAAGAATTTGTATTGATCTCATTTAGATCAATGCAAGATGAAATCTGATGTTTCAACTTATCTATGTTTATGCCATCTTTTGCGCTTATACAAACATGATTGAAATCATTGAAATGAGATTCAAATAATTTACTATCTCCAATATCAATCTTATTGGCAACAATAACTAAATTTTTATCAGGAAAATCTTTTATTATTTTATTTATAATTTCTTTAGAATCATTGATCTTATTACTATCAGTAACAGAAGAGTCTAACATATATAGGACAATACTTGAGCTCTCAACCTTTTCAAAAGTCTTTTTTATCCCAATACTCTCAATTTTATCTTTTGTAATTCTTATTCCTGCAGTATCAATAAATCTGTAATTCACACCATTTAATATCAACTCATCTTCAACTGTATCCCTAGTTGTTCCAGGAATTTCGCTTACAATTGCTCTTTCATCATTAAGCATTGTATTTAATAGTGTAGATTTTCCTGTATTTGGCTCTCCTACTATTACTATAGGTATGCCATTTTTTATAACATTTCCCATGGCAAATGAATTGATCAACTCCGATATTGCGTCTTTTATTTTATGTATTAATACCTTTAATTCCTTAAGATTTGCAAATTCTACATCTTCTTCAGAAAAATCTAGTTCTAACTCAATTAAAGAAGCAAAGTCTAAAAGCTGTTGTCTAAGCTGTTCAATATCGCTTTTAAAGCCTCCTCTCATTTGATTTAAAGCTATTTTGTGAGAAGCTGAACTCCTGCTAGAAATTAAGTCAGCTACAGCCTCAGCCTGGCTTAAATCTAATTTTCCATTTAAAAAAGCCCTTAAAGTAAATTCTCCTGCCCTTGCAGCTCTACAACCATTATCAATAAATAATTTAATAATTTCATTATGAACATAACTACTGCCGTGACATGATATTTCTACTACATTTTCACCAGTATATGATTTGGGCGCAATAAATAATGATAGTAATACTTCATCAATAATTCTATTCTTATCAGAAATTTCACCTAAAGTAATTGTGTGAGATTTTTTATCTAAAAGCTTTGATCCATCTTTTGATTTAAATAACGAATCAGTTATCTCAATCGATTTTGATCCAGAAACCCTAATAACTGAAATTGCTCCTGTTCCTGCCGGGGTAGCTAGTGCGATTATATTATCCTTATCTATCATACATTATTTCAAAAATAGTGTTTTATATTATCTATTCTTTAGATAGAAATAAATTATTGGAATCAATAGAATTAATACTGTAGAAAAATTAGTAGAAACTATTTCTGGTTTTAAAAATATAGTTATAAAAAATCCTGCAATCGCCCCTCCTAGGTGAGCTTCATGTCCTATGTTATCCCTAACATTCTTCATTGAATAAATTGAATACCATAGATACAATAGCCCAAAAATATATGCAGGCATAGGTATTATAATAAAATACAAAGTCATCTTAGGATACAACATAATTGAAGAGTAGACTATTCCCATTACAGCTCCACTTGCCCCAACAGCATTATAATTAATTTTATTTTTATTAATCCTGAAGGTTATCAAATTTCCAACATATAGGCTAGCAATATAGATTATTAGAAAGCTAAGTTCTCCTACTGATCTAATTACTGATTCAGCAAAGAAAAACAAGGTGAACATATTTACAAATAAATGACCTTGGTTAACATGAAGAAACCCTGAAGAAATATATCTAATTGTCTCCCCATTTTTAACTGCAAGAGGGTTAAACTTGTATTTATCAAAAAAATACCTGTCTTTGAATCCTTTATATGAGAAGATTATATTGGCTAATATTATTAAAAAACTTGTCAAAATTTAACTTAAATATTGGTTAATATTAATTATTCAAGCCAAATATAATATATATTTGTCTCATAATTCTTTGAGTTATGCAACTACTCCCTTTTATTGTATTTTACCCTCTAATATGGATTATATCTAAGTTGAGCTTTAGAGCATTATATGCTGTTTCTGATTTATTATTCTATTTTATATACTACGTTCTTAGATATAGGAGGAAAACTATTTATAATAACCTAAAAATGGTTTTTCCAGATAAAACTACAGAAGAGATTAAAGAAATTAGTGAAATGTCAGCAAGAAATTCTACTGATACATTTGTAGAGTTTTATAAATCTCTTAATATCTCTGAAGATGAGATGAAATCAAGATTTAAATTTAAAAATATCGAAGTAATTCATGAAATCGAAAAGAAAAATCAAAGCATAATTTTGCTATGCGGTCATTTTTCTGGTTTCGAATGGATGTTTATAATTGATAGGTATATAAAATCTAATTTTTATGCAGTTTATAAAAGATTAAGAAATAAATACTTTGATAGATTGGTAAAAAAAATTCGCAGCAGATACAATGGACGCTTAATTCATACAAAAGAAACTAGAAAAGTAATTGCAGAGAATAGTAAAACTGATTCCTTAAACGTATATGGATTTGCCTCTGATCAAACCCCAAGGTTACAAAAAGCAGTTTATTGGAATTATTTTATGAATGTATGGGTTCCTATTCATACTGGCGCAGAAAGCATTGCAAAAGAGCATAATTTAGCCTTAGTATTTATGTATATAAAGAAATTAAAAAGAGGTTATTATGAAACTACTTTTGAAAAAATAACAACTACTCCAAGAGACTTTAAAGATTATGAGATAACTGACAGGTATATGAAATTAGTTGAAAGGGAGATTAATAAAAACCCTGAATTATATCTATGGTCTCACAGAAGATGGAAACATAGAGACAAAACTACTCCAAGAAAATAGTTAGCTAATTGCCTTTATCTCATTAATAAATCTATTGGCAATATTATCAGCTAAATCTTGAGTTTTAGCCTCGGAATATATTCTTATAATAGGTTCTGTATTACTTTTTCTTAGCTGCACCCATGAATCAGAAAAGTCAATTTTTAATCCATCAATTAAATTTATTCTTTCTTTAGAATACTTTTCTTTAAAATAGCTTATCATTTTATCATATTTAAAATTTAAATCTATTTCTATCTTCTTTTTACTCATGAAATAATTTGGGTATTTTTTTCTAAGATCTGAAGGTTTCAACCCACTATTTGATAAAAGACTTAAGAATAGCGCAATTCCAACCAAAGCATCTCGTCCATAATGTAGCTGCGGAAGTATTATTCCTCCATTACCTTCACCTCCAATTATTGCATTAGTTTTTTTCATCATTTCAACAACATTAACCTCACCTACTGCACTAGCACTATATTCGCATTTATATTCATCTGATAAATCCTTTAAAGCTCTTGTTGAACTAAGATTGCTTACTGTAGACCCAGGTTGTAGATTTAACACATAATCAGAACATGCTACAAGAGTATATTCTTCTCCAAATACATCACCATTCTCACAAACAAAAGCTAATCGATCAACATCTGGATCAACAACAATGCCTAAATCAGCATCTTCTTTTAGAACTAGGTTAGAAAGGTCAGATAAATTTTCTTTTAATGGTTCAGGATTATGAGGAAATTCTCCTGTAGGATCACAATATAATTTTACTACATCTACTCCTAATTTATCTAAAAGCATTGGAACAGCTATTCCTCCTGTTGAATTAACAGCATCAACAACAATTTTATAGTTTTTTTTCTTTATCGATTCTACATCAACTAAACTAAGTTTTAGAATATTCTCAATATGAATATCTATATAATTATCTATTTCAACTAATTCTCCTTCTTTTGCTGATTTGTTTAATTCATTATCATGGGTTTCAGCTATTTTTAAAATCTCTTCCCCATCGGATGCACTAATAAATTCGCCTTTTGAATTTAATAGTTTTAAGGCATTCCAATTCTTTGGATTATGACTTGCTGTAATTATTATACCTCCATCTGCTTTTTCAGAGGTAACAGCTATTTCTACAGTAGGGGTTGTTGAAAGATTTAGACTAATTACATCAAAACCCATAGAAATTAGTGTGTTTATAACAAAACCTTGAACCATCTCTCCAGATATTCTTGCGTCTCTACCTACAACAATTTTGTTATTTTCCTTTTTAGAATTATTCTTTACCCATAAGGCATAAGAAGTTGTATAAAGCACAATATCTTTAGGAGTTAAATCTTCTCCAACTTTATCTCCTATTGTTCCCCTAATTCCTGAAATTGATTTAATTAACGGCATCTACTATAATTTAATGCAAATATACTACTTAACCTATGTTAAACTAAATTTGAATTTGTAATTTAGAAATAATTTAACATACCATTGTTTATGAAGCTGAAATTAGTGTATCCGTTAACTTTTTTACTTTTATTTTCCTCATGTACAATCAACCATTCAGAAGAAGGCTTAACGGCAAAAAATGGTATGGTAGTGTCTGCACGAGAAGAAGCCAGTAGAATTGGTGTTGAAATTTTAAAAAAAGGAGGAAATGCATTCGATGCAATGATTGCTACTGACCTAGCTCTTGCTGTCTCATTTCAATCTGCAGGAAATATAGGTGGTGGTGGCTTTATGGTGTACAGAGAAGCAACTGGCGAAACAGGAGCTTTAGATTTTAGGGAAAAAGCACCTCTAACTGCTAGTAAAGACATGTATCTAGATGATCAAGGAAATATTATTAAAGGTATGAGTTTAGCCGGAGCAATGGCTATAGGTGTACCAGGAACCGTTGCTGGGATTTTCAAGGTACATGAAAAATTTGGGACACTTCCAATAGAAACATTATTTCAGCCAGCTATTGATCTTGCAAATAATGGAATAGTTATTACTAAAAAACAAAGCTCTAAAATAAAAAGTCATCAAAGATATTTTCAGCTAGTCAATAAAGAGAAAATTCTTTTCCAAAAAGAAATAAGTGTTGGTGATACATTAAAATTTCCAAATTTAGGCAATACGTTGTATCGTATTATGAAAAATGGTAAAGATGAGTTTTATAAAGGTGAGACTGCAAAAAAATTAGTAGACTTTATTAATGATAATAATGGTATTATATCATTAAAGGATTTAGCGCTTTATGAGGCTGTTTGGAGAGACCCTGTTGAATTTCAGTACGATAATTTAAAAGTTATATCCATGTCTCCTCCATCAAGTGGAGGTATTTGTCTAGAGCAAATAATGAAAATGATTGAGCCTTATGATATCAATGATTTGACTCATAATTCGTTGGATTATATTAAAATTCTTGTAGAGGCTGAGAGGAGGTCTTTTGCAGACCGTAGTTATTATTTAGGCGATCCTGATTTTGTTAGTATCCCTAAAGAACAGTTAGTTGAAAAAGAATATCTTATGGAAAGAATGAGTAGTTTTTCATTTAACTCACCTACCCCATCAAATCAGATATCATATGGAAACGTAGAAGTATTAGAAAGTGATGAAACAACCCATTATTCAATTGTTGATCAATTTGGAAATGCAATTGCTGTAACAACAACATTGAATGGAAGTTATGGTTCTCAATTATATTGTTCTGAGCTAGGATTCTTTCTAAACAATGAAATGGATGATTTTAGTTCTAAGCCTGGGTCACCAAATATGTTTGGATTAATTGGTGGAAGTGCTAATAAAATAGAACCTCAAAAAAGGATGTTAAGTTCTATGACTCCTACGATTGTTGAAAAAGAAAACAGATTATTTATGACGCTAGGCTCTCCTGGGGGATCCAGAATAATCACTTCAGTTCTTCAAACAATATTAAATGTTCATGAATTCAATATGAATATGAACAAAGCTGTTAATTCTCCAAGGTTTCATCACCAATGGATGCCAGACAAAATTCAACTTGAATCAAATTCATTTAGTGCAAAATTAATTGAAGAATTGAGATTATTTGGATATGAAATTGATTATAAAAACCCTATTGGAATTGTAGATGGAATTTTAGTTAAGAGTAATGGAGTTCTAGAAGGAGGTGCTGACAAAAGGGGTGATGATGTTGCGGTAGGGTTTTAGAAAACTATCTATTAAATAAGGAATGCTTGAACTTGAAGAAAATATAGAGATTCATGGGGCTAGATCCCATAACCTAAAGAATATAGACCTTAAGATTCCTAGAAATAAATTAGTAGTAATAACTGGTCTATCAGGAAGCGGAAAATCTTCATTGGCTTTTGACACAATTTATGCAGAAGGACAAAGAAGGTATATTGAAACCTTTTCAGCTTATGCAAGAAAATATTTATCTAATCTTGAGAGACCTGATGTTGATAAGATTAATGGACTTTCACCTGTAATTGCTATTGAACAAAAAACAACAAACCGATCACCTAGATCAACTGTAGGAACTATAACAGAGATTTATGATTTTCTAAGACTTATGTATGCTAAAATTGGGGAAGCCTATAGCTACAATACTGGCAAGAAAATGGTAAGTTATAATAATGAGCAGATTCAAGATTTAATTGAGAAATTATATAAGGGAAAAAGAATTTATCTGCTAGCTCCATTAATTAAAGCTAGAAAAGGTCATTATAGAGATCTTTTTCAACAAATCATTAAAAAAGGATATACTAAAGCTAGAATTGATGGGGAATTCATTGATTTAACAAATAATCTCATGTTAGATAGATATAAAAATCATGATATAGAAATAGTAATTGACATAATAGATTTAACTAAACTAAAACCAAGCTCCAACAGATTAAAAGATAGTATACTTACAGGGATGCATCATGGTGAAAATTCTATTTTAATTTGTGATGAATTTGGCAAAAATCAAAAATATTTTAGCAAAAATTTAATGTGTGATAAAACAGGAATTTCATATGAAATCCCTGACCCAAATAGTTTTTCATTTAATTCACCGAAAGGAGCTTGTAAAAATTGTAATGGGATAGGAACTTTAAAAAGAATTAATTTAAAAAAGCTTATCCCTGATGATAATAAATCGATATCTCAGGGAGGAATTCAATTAATAAATAAAACATCTGGAAGTTGGATAAATAAACAACTTAAATTAATTGGAAAAAAATATGACTTTTCATTAAAAGAGCCTATAAAAAATATTCCAAAGAAAGCATTAGAAGCTATCCTTTATGGTATAGAAGATAGAATAACAATAAATAGCAAGTCTTTAGGGATAAAAAGAGATTATAATATAAGCTTTGAAGGGATAGTTAATTTTATTGAAAATCAACATAAAAACACAGATTCAGTTGCCTTGAGAAAATGGGCAAATAAATATATGAATGAAATAGTATGTGGAACCTGCAAAGGCTCAAGACTTAAGAAAGAATCTTTATATTTTAAAGTTAATGCTAAGAATATTAATGAACTAGTTGAGATGGAAATAACTGATCTAATTAGTTGGTTTAAAAAATCAAATTCTAAGCTTACCAGTAAACAAAAATTTATTTCAGAAGAAATCATTAAAGAACTAACAAAAAGACTACAGTTTTTACTAGATGTGGGGCTAGAATATTTAACACTTAATAGGCCCTCAAGATCTCTTTCTGGTGGTGAGAGTCAAAGAATAAGATTAGCCTCTCAAATTGGATCGCAATTAGTAGGAGTCTTATATATTTTAGATGAACCAAGTATAGGATTACATCAAAGAGATAATGATAGATTGATCAATTCTTTAGAAGCATTAAGAGATATGGGGAATTCTATAATTGTTGTGGAACATGATAAGGAAATGATCTCTCGTGCAGATCATATTATAGATATTGGCCCTTTAGCAGGAAAAGAAGGAGGTAAAATTATGTTTGAAGGCAATCTAAACACAATTAAGAAGAGTAAATCATTAACTTCAGATTATTTGAATAGTGTTAAGATTATAGAAATACCAGCTAAAAGAAGAAAAGGTAATGGAAAAACAATAGATCTATATGGATGTAACGGTAATAATTTAAAGAATATAGATATCTCTTTTCCATTAAACAAATTGATTGGAATTACTGGAGTTTCTGGAAGTGGAAAATCAAGTTTAATAAATGAGACATTGTATCCAATTCTAAACAATTATTTTTATAACGGAAATAAAAAAATATTATCTCATAAGTCAATTATAGGAATTGACAACATAGATAAAGTTGTGAGTATAAGTCAAAGTCCTATTGGGAGAACTCCAAGAAGTAACCCTGCTACATATTGTGGGGTATATTCTGAAATAAGAAACTTATTTTCACTACTTAACGAATCTGTTATAAGAGGATATAAGCCTGGAAGATTTAGCTTTAATGTTAAGGGAGGACGTTGTGAAGAATGTAAAGGAGGTGGTTTAAAGCTTATTGAGATGAATTTTCTTCCAGATGTTTATGTAGAGTGTGAAAATTGCATGTCTAAAAGATTCAATAGAGAAACTCTTGAGATAAAGTATAAAGGAAAGTCAATAAATGATGTTTTGGATATGACAATTAATACTGCTGTAGACTTTTTTGAACATATACCTAAAATATATAAAAAACTAAAAACCATACAAGATGTTGGTCTTGGATATATTACATTAGGACAACAAAGCACTACTTTGTCAGGCGGTGAAGCTCAAAGAATTAAATTAGCATCTGAATTATCAAAAAGAGACACGGGTAACACATTGTATATTTTAGATGAGCCTACAACTGGCTTACACTTTGAAGACATTAAAGTATTAATGAATGTTTTAGACAAGTTAGTAGATAAAGGAAACACTGTAATTATTATAGAACATAATATGGATGTTATTAAAACTGTAGACCATATAATCGATATTGGTCCCGAAGGGGGTAATAAAGGAGGTTATATTATTTTTGAAGGAACTCCAGAAAAAATGTTACTAAATAAAAGCAATTATACAGCGTTATACCTAAAAAAAGAATTAAATTAAAGGTTATTATGAATAAACGAGAACGCAAAAGCTGGAATGAAATAAAGACTAATGACTCATGGTCAATTTTTAAAATTATGGGAGAATTTGTCAATGGATATGAGAGAATGAGCCAAATTGGCCCTTCTATATCAATTTTTGGTTCAGCTAGAACTAAAAATGATGACAAATATTATTTACTCGCTAAAGAAATTGCATCAAGTATTGTAGAGAGCGGTTATGGTGTAATAACTGGAGGTGGTCCTGGAATTATGGAGGCAGCAAATAAAGGTGCAAAAGAAGCTAAAGGAAGATCTATAGGTCTTTGCATAGACCTCCCTTTTGAAAAAAAAGAAAGTGATAATATATATATAGATGATGATAAAAAAATAGACTTTGATTATTTCTTTGTAAGGAAAGTTATGTTTATGAAATATGCACAGGGTTTTGTTGTTATGCCAGGAGGATTTGGAACACTTGATGAGTTGTTTGAGGCAATTACACTAATTCAAACAAAGAAAATTGAAAAATTTCCTATCATTCTTGTTGGAAGTACTTTTTGGTCTGGATTAATAGACTGGATTAAAGAAACTTTATTGAAGACCAATAAGACAGTAAGCAATGAAGATGTATTATCATTTCATATTGTTGATGAAAAAGAAGAAGTCATCAAAATACTTGAAACTTTTCATAATGATTATGGCTTAAGTCCTAACTTTTAATTAATTGGAGAATATAGTTATTCATCAATCTCATAATTGCATATAGTCATTAGTTTAATTATCTTGCTAGCTGTTAATTTCTGCTAATGCAATCTCCTACATTAAAAAATATTTCTCTCTCATACGAAGATTTTAAAAAGGAAGTTATAAATGATTATAAAATTGCTATTACTAGTAGAGAGTGTAGTGTTTTAGGAAGAAGAGAGGTTTTAAATGGCAAAGCAACTTTTGGAATTTTTGGTGACGGAAAAGAAATTCCACAAATTGCTATGGCAAAATCATTTAGAGAAGGAGACTTTAGGTCAGGTTATTATAGAGATCAGACTTTTATGATGGCAATTGGTAAATTAACTCCTTTACAATATTTTTCTGCATTATATGCACATACTAGTTTAAAGTATGATCCAATGAGTGCTGGTAGACAAATGAATAGTTCATTTGCAACACATAGCCTAGATAATAAGTACAATTGGAAAGATTTAACATTACAAAAAAACTCAAGTGCTGATCTATCTCCAACAGGAAGTCAAATGCCAAGACTTCTCGGTCTAGGTCTAGCTTCTAAGATATACAGAGAAAATGATGCTATAAATTCAAACAAGTTTTCTAACAAAGGAAATGAAGTTGCCTGGGGAACTATAGGAGACTCTGCAACAAGTGAAGGGCTTTTCTTTGAAACAATAAATGCTGCAGGTGTTCTTCAAATACCTATGATTATTAGTATTTGGGATGATAATTATGGCATCTCTGTATCTTCAAAATATCAAACAACTAAAGGGGATATATCTGAAATTTTAAGTGGTTTTCAAAGAGATAAAGAAAATAAAGGTTATGAAATAATCAAAGTAATAGGATGGGATTATCCTAATTTAATAACAACCTATCAAAGAGCTGAAGAAATCTCTCGTACTAACCATATACCGGTTTTAGTTCATGTAAAAGAACTAACTCAACCACTTGGTCATTCAACTTCAGGTTCTCATGAGAGATATAAGTCTAAAGGAAGATTAGATTGGGAAAAGGAATTTGACTGTAATTCTAAAATGAGAGAATGGATAATCCTCAATAAAATAAGCAATGAAAAGGAATTAAATGATATTGAGGAATCAGTTAAAAAGGATGTAAGAAAGGCTGCAAAGAAAGCTAAAGATTTATCAATGTCTGAGACAAAAAAGAATATAAAAGATTTAGCAGATCAAATTCAGACTATTTTTAATAATTCAATTGATCCAACTATAGCTCAGATAGTAAATAATTTAAATTCAATTGAAGAGCCATTAAAAAGAGATTTCTTTGCAAATGCAAGGAAGATTATAAGAGAATTAATCCAACTACAATCTCCAAAAACAGAAATACTAAGCAAATGGTTAGAGAATATTAAATCAAATACACAAATTGACTATAGTTCTCATCTATATAGTGAGTCTAAATTTAATCCTGTTAAAATAAATGAAGTTAATCCAATTTATAATGAAGAGTCTAAAATTGAAGATGGCAGGATTATATTAAGAGAAAATTTTGATGCAATTCTAAAAAAATATAATAATGTTTTGATTTTTGGTCAAGATTCTGGTAAAATTGGAGGTGTTAATCAAGGTCTTGAAGGACTTCAAGAAAAATATGGAGAATCGCGTGTTTTTGATGTAGGAATTAGAGAAGCTACAATTATTGGACAAGGAATAGGATTAGCTTTAAGAGGATTAAGGCCAATTGCTGAAATACAATATCTGGATTATTTACTCTATGCAATACAAATAATGAGTGATGATTTAGCATCTTTACATTATAGGACTAGAGGTAAACAGAAAGCACCACTAATTATTAGAACCAGAGGCCATAGACTGGAAGGTATTTGGCATTCTGGATCTCCAATGGGAGGTATTATTAATTTAATTAGAGGTATTTATGTGCTTGTTCCTAGGAATATGACTAAGGCAGCAGGTTTTTACAATACACTTTTAAAAGGGGATCAACCAGCATTAGTTATTGAGTGTTTAAATAAATATAGATCAAAAGAGAAAATACCAAAAAATCTTGGTGATTTTAACACTCCTATTGGAAAAGTTGATCTAATGGTAAAAGGATCTGATCTTACAATTGTTTCCTATGGGTCAACTATAGAGCTAGTTGAAAAGGCTGCAAAAGAGCTAAATAGATTTAATATAGAAGCTGAAATTATTGATTGTCAATCCCTAATTCCTTTTGATTTAAATCATGATATTGGAAAAAGTATAGAAAAAACTAGCAGATTATTAATTGTTGATGAAGACTTTTCAGGTGGTGCAAGTGCATATATTTTAAATGAATTAATTTCTAATCAAAACATATACAATTATTTAGACAGTAACCCAAAACTGTTAACTGCAAAAAATCATAGACCAGCATATGGACCAGATGGAGATTATTTTACAAAACCGTCTATGGATGATATTTTTGATGTTGCTTATAATATAATGCATGAATCAGACCCAAATAAGTTTCCAAAAAAATTCTAGGAAATTATTCTGACAATCATTTCATTTAGTAACTCTAGATGAGATGTATTCTTTACACCACTCCCCTTGCTTTTTAAATCATATTCCCTAATTATAGAAATAACTTGAGTGACCTTTTTAATTGAATAGTTTTTTGAAGCCTTATTATATTCCTTGATAAAATATGGATTTATTTTCATGATAATAGCCTTTTTTGAATCAGGTAAACTTTCATTTGCGTGATATAGCAATAATTTTGAAAAGAAATCGAAAACCATCGATATTGTAACTACCAGTGGATTAGAATTAGGATTTTTTGCGAAATAATCTGCTATTTGAAATGCCTTAAATGCATTTTTTTCACTTATCGCATTTCTTAATTCAAAATTGTTATATTCCTTAGATATACCAATATATTTTTCAATTTCATTTTCAGAAACTTCTTTTAAATTCTTTTTTAGTTGAAGAAGCTTAGTTAGTTCGTTATCAATTTTGCTTAAATCTGTTCCAAGAAAGTCTACAATCATAGCAACAGCCTTATTTGATATCTTTATACTTTTATTATTTAATTGATCTTTAATCCATTGTTGAACTTGATTTTCATAAAGTCTTTTACTTTCAAATACAACTCCGTTTTTTGATATTAATTTGTATAAGCTTTTTCTTTTGTCTAATGATTTATGCTTATAGTTAATTATAAGAATTGTTGATTCTAAAAAATTATTAGCATAGTCTGATAGTTTATCAATAGTTCTAGACAAATCTTGAGCTTCTTTTATAACAACAACTTGATGATTTGACATTAAAGGGAACTTCTTACATATTGATATAATTTCATCAATGTCTGTTTCTTTACCATATAAAACATTATAATTAAATTCCTTTTCAGATTTAGAGATAGAATTTTCAATAATTAAATTTGTTAAATAATCAATATAGAATTCCTCTTCACCCATAAGCAAATATATAGGTGAGAATTTCTTAGACTTAATATCATTTTCTATTTGTTTGAATAAATTCATTAAAAAATACGAAATTTGAAATATGATAGATTTGTGCTTCCCAAATTATGAATTTAGAACGAAAAACAACCATAACAAGAAATATATTTTTGATGAAATTCGTAAAAAATTTATTCTATTGACTCCTGAAGAATGGGTGAGGCAAAATTGTGTGAAATATTTAATTAATGAACAAAAAGTACCTAAAGAACTTATAAATATTGAAAAAAAAATAAGATTAAATAATTTATCAAAGAGATATGACATAGCAGTATTTAAACCTAATGGAGATATTTTCTTATTAGTAGAGTGTAAATCCCCAAAGATTACTATTGATCAAAAAACTTTCAACCAAATCGCAATATACAATACAAAACTCATTGCTGATTTCTTAATGATTACTAATGGATTATATAACTATTACTGTAGTATCGATTATTCTAATCAATGTTATAAGTTTGTAAAAGATTTTCCTAAATATATATGAAAACAGCAGTAGCAATATTAAATTGGAATGGATTAGATTTATTAAAAAAGTTCTTACCATCTGTTGTTAAAAATACTCCAATAGATATAAGTATTTACGTTATTGATAATGGCTCAACTGATAATTCAATAGATTTTATAAATACTAATTTTTCATCCATAACCACTATTGCATTAGATAAAAACTATGGTTTTGCACAAGGCTAT
This sequence comes from uncultured Flavobacteriaceae bacterium, assembly GCA_964643205.1. GTDB lineage: Bacteria > Bacteroidota > Bacteroidia > Flavobacteriales > Flavobacteriaceae. The sequence continues at coordinate 13,869 of CAZXST010000008.1, forward strand.
AATTTAGGATTAAAAAAAATAGATGCAGAAATTATTTGCATGTTAAATAATGATGTTGAAGTTTCACCTAGTTGGACTGACCCTGTATTAGAGCTTTTTAAACTAGAAAAAAACACAGCGATAATTCAACCTAAACTACTTAATTATAATAAAAAAGAAATGTTTGATTATGCTGGTGGTGCTGGTGGTTACTTAGATAAATTTGGATATCCTTACTGTCGCGGAAGAATTTATAATAAGATTGAAACTGATAATGGTCAATATGATGATATTTCAAAAATATTTTGGGCTTGTGGAGCTTGTTTCTTTATTAGAAAAAAAGTTTTTGATTTAGCCAAAGGATTTGATAGTAATTTTTGGGCTCATATGGAAGAAATAGATTTGTGTTGGAGGATTCAAAACTTAGGATATCAAGTAAAATACCATTATGAATCTAAAGTTTATCATTTGAATGCCGGAACTCTCAATGTAAGTGATTCAAATAAAACATATTACAATTTTAGAAATCAATTATATATGTTAACAAAAAATTATAGGGGAAACCTCTTCTTACTCTTATTTTTTAAATTTTTTATTGATCTATTAATATCTGTTTTCTTTCTATTAACCAGAGGAATAAAACATACTTTAGCAATATATAGGGCTTATATCTCGTTCTATAAAAGAATAAAACAATTACTGATCCTAAGAAAAAATCTAAATAAAGAAATTATTCATTATAATATATTTTCTATTATTTTTTATTTCATAGGGTTAAAAAGATTGAAAAAAGTATAATTAAAATTTATCTTTTTTTTACTTTTATATCAGGATAATTAAAATTAAAATTTTACAAATGAAAAAAACACTTTTATTATGTTTAGGAGCATTGTTTATAATGTCTTCTTGCGTTTCTAAAAAAGAATACTCTTCTTTAGAGAACAGACACAAAAAAACTCAAGATTTATTGAATACAGCGACTATTAAGCTAAATGCATGTCTTGAAGAGAAAAGCACAGCAGAAACACTAGCTATTTCTTATAAAGAAAGAGCAGATTATTTAAGGCAAACAAATGAGCAATTATTTATTCAATCTAAAGATTATCTTGAACTTACTTCAAAGAGTGCAGACAATCTCGAAAAATCTCTAGAAAGCATGAAAGAGAAGGATCTTAAAATTACAAGATTACAAGATGCTTTAACTAGAAAAGATAGCGTAACTCTAGCAATTGTAACTAGTCTTAAGAAAGAAATAGGAATAAATGATCCTGACATAGAAGTTAATGTTGAGAAAGGAGTTGTTTTTATTTCTCTATCAGACAAACTTTTATTTAAAACTGGAAGTTATGTTGTATCTGATAGAGCTAAGGAGATTCTGGGAAAAGTAGCAGTAGTTGTAAATGGCAAACCTGATTTTGAGTGTATGGTTGAAGGCCATACAGATAGTAGGTCATATGAAAATGGTGTTTTATTAGATAATTGGGATTTAAGTGTTAAAAGAGCAACATCTATAGTAAGAGTTCTACAAGAACTAGATGTTAATCCTGGCAGACTAATTGCGGCTGGAAGAAGTTATTTTGACCCTCTAGTTGAAAATGATACTGCAGAGAATAGAGCAATTAATAGAAGAACTAGAATTGTAATTATGCCAAAAATTGATCAATTCTATGATATGATTGAAAAAGAAATGAAGAATTTAACTTCAGGAAGTTAATATATCAGAAACAATTAAAAAACCCAATCCTATAAGATTGGGTTTTTTTATGAGATAATTTTAAGTTTTGCAAACCTTAATAGCAGTTTTTTAATCCCACCCTTTTCAAAATTTATTTCAGCTCTAGTATCATTTCCTTTCCCTTCTAATTTTAAAACTTCTCCTTTACCAAATCTTACATGACTTACAATATTTCCGGTAACCAAATTATCATCAAATAAATTAGTTTTAGAACTTGATTTATTAACCTTAATATAATTGCTAGGAATTCTTGGTTTTGGCTTATTGTACCTAATCTTATTTCTATTAAAGCTTCTATTTATATTATTAAAGGATAGATTCTCTTTTCTACTGCTTATTGGAGTTAAAATATTAATATACTTCTCATCTATTTCATCAATAAATCTACTAGGATCAGAGTCAATTAATTTACCCCATCTGTATCTTGTTATAACATAACTTATATTTATTTCTTTCTGAGCTCTAGTTAAAGCTACATAAAAAAGTCTCCTCTCCTCCTCAAGCTCATCCCTTGAATTAATATTCATAGCACTAGGGAAGAGATTCTCTTCCATTCCGACAATATAAACACAAGGAAATTCAAGTCCTTTTGCTAGGTGTATGGTCATTAGTGAAACTTTATCCTGGTTTTCATGATCTTGATCTAAATCCGTTACTAATGCAACGTCTTGTAAAAATTCTTCTATAGTTCCTTTTGATTCAGAATTATAAAGCTGTGTGTCAACAAAATCTTGAACACCATTTAATAATTCTTCAATATTTTGTATTCTATTTATACTTTCTAAGGATTCTTCATTTTTATATAGCTTATATATCCCCGATGATTTTATTACTTCTTCAGTTATTTCAAACGCATTTGATTCCTCTAACATTAATTTGGTTTTTTCAATTAAAAGCACAAAATCATTAATCTTATTCCTAATTTTTAAACCAATAGAGAGGTTAGATTCATTAATATTTCTTGCAACATCATAAATTGAAATTTTTCTTTGTTTTGATTCTATAATTAATTTATCAATTGATGTTTTTCCTATGCCTCTTGCAGGAAAGTTTATAACTCTTTTAAAAGCTTCTTCATCTGAATTATTTACTATTAATCTCAAATAGGCTAAAACATCTTTAATTTCTTTCCTTTGATAGAAAGATAGACCACCATATACTCTGTAGGGTATATTTTTTTTTCTTAGTGAATCTTCAAATGCCCTAGATTGTGCATTTGTTCTATATAATACGGCAAAATCTTTATTGTTAAATTGATTTCTCATTTTACTCTCAAAGATTGAGCTTGCTACAAATCTTCCCTCTTCGCCGTCAGTTAGTAATCTTGTTATATTAATTTTTGATCCTATTTCATTTTCAGTCCAAACAACTTTAGCAAGTTTATTTTCATTTTTATCAATTATACTATTAGCTGCATTAACTATGTTTTTTGTAGATCTATAATTCTGTTCCAATCTAAACACATTTACTTCATGATAGTCTCTTTGGAAATTTAGTATATTTTTAATATTAGCTCCTCTAAAACTATATATACTTTGAGCATCATCACCAACAACACATATGTTCTGAAATTTATCAGATAACGCTTTAACAATAAGATATTGTGAATGATTAGTGTCTTGGTATTCATCTACTAGAATATACCTAAATAAATTTTGATATTTTGCAAGAACATCGGGTGATTTAGAGAGCAATTCATTAGTCTTTAATAGTAGATCGTCAAAATCCATTACTCCTGCTTTAAAACATCTGTTTATATATTCTACATATACAGTAATAAAACTTGAACGTTTAGCTAATTTATCTGATTCTATTAATTCATCACTCTGTCTATATATTGTAGGTGTAATAAGGCTATTTTTTAGAGAAGATATTCTAGAATATATGTTTTTATATTTATATATCTCTTTATCTAAATTTAATTCCTTTATCACAGATGAAACTAGTTTTTGAGAATCTTCAGTATCATAAATTGTAAAATTTGAACTATAGCCTATTTTTTCAGCTTCAATTCTTAATATTTTAGCAAAAACTGAATGAAATGTACCCATCCATAAGTTCTTTGCTTCTTCTCCAACAATTCCAGCTATTCTTTCTTTCATTTCCCTAGCTGCTTTATTTGTAAAAGTTAACGCAAGTATATTAAAAGGATCTACTCCTTTAGTCATTAAATGTGCAATCTTATAAGTTAACACCCTAGTTTTTCCAGACCCTGCTCCAGCTATAACAATCATAGGTCCTTCTGTATGTAGTGTTGCTTTTAACTGAGATTCATTAAGGTTATTTAGATAATTATTCAATTTAAAATATGATTTATAGTGAAATTAATTAATGTATTTATTAATTAATATCCGAAAAATGAAATTTTATAAACAAATTCTCTCTATAATTAATGCAAATTAAAGTTTTAAGAATTTAAAAAATATTAATTTTAAGAAAATGAAGAATACTTTCTTACAAACACCTATTGATTATCTCAAAGGAGTTGGCCCAGATAGATCAAAACTATTTAAAAAAGAACTTAAAATTTTTACTTATCAAGATCTTTTAAGTTTCTTCCCATATAGATATATAGATAAAACAAAGTATCATAAAATTGATGAAATCAACAACACAAAATCCGATATCCAGCTTATTGGCAAAATAATTGATTTATATGAGAGTGGACCGCCAAGAAAAATGAGGCTAGTAGCAAAGGTTAAAGATGATACCGGTGTTATAAAATTAGTTTGGTTTAAATCTTATAAATGGATTAAAGAAAGTCTAATATTAAACACAAATTATATTATTTATGGAAAACCAAATATGTTCAAGGGCATATACAATATACCCCATCCTGAATTAGAATTGTATAAAAAGGAGAATTTAAAATACAGGTCTTCTTTAGATCCAGTATACCCATCTACTGAAAACTTAATTAAAAGAGGTATCACAAATAAAGTAATTAGAAATATTATTAAAGAATTATTGCTTAAAACAAAATCAAAATTTGTAGAAAGCCTGCCAAAATATATCATAAAAGAATATAAACTTCTAGATAAGAATAGCTCCATAATAAATATTCATTTACCAAAAACTAATCAAGTTCTATCTGAAGCTATTAAAAGATTGAAGTTCGAAGAACTATTTTACCTTCAATTACAATTGATAAAAAAAAATATTTCTAGAAAAGAAAAAATAAAAGGATTTACTTTTAAAAAAGTTGGTAATACTTTTAATTTATTTTATAACAACCATTTGAATTTCAGTTTAACAAATGCTCAGAAGAGAGTTTTAAAAGAAATCCGGACAGATTTAGGAAGTAATGCTCAAATGAATAGATTGCTTCAGGGAGATGTAGGTTCAGGAAAAACTGTAATTGCATTTATGACAACATTAATAGCAATAGATAATAATTTCCAAGCATGCATAATGGCACCAACTGAAATTTTGTCAGTGCAACATTATAATAACTTTAAAGAAACATGTAAGTTGTTGAATATCAGTATTGAAATACTTACAGGCTCAACCAAAACTTTAGAAAAAAAGAGAATATATGATGAGCTTGAAAATGGTGAATTACAAATACTTATTGGAACACATGCTTTAATACAAGATAAAGTTAAATTCAAAAATCTTGGCATAGCAATAATTGATGAACAACATAAATTTGGAGTAGCTCAAAGAAGTAAATTATGGAGAAAAAATACTCTACCTCCACATATCTTAATTATGACAGCAACTCCAATTCCAAGAACATTAGCAATGTCAGTATATGGAGATTTAGATATTTCGGTGATAGATGAACTTCCGCCAGGGAGAAAGGACATAATTACAGTACATCGAAAGGAAAATAGTCGTCTAAAAGTAATTCGTTTTTTAAAAGAGGAAATATCAAAAGGAAGGCAAGCCTATATTGTATATCCTCTTATTAAAGAAAGTGAGAAAATGGACTATAAAGATCTTTTAGATGGTTTTGATAGTCTATCAAGAGATTTTCCTCTCCCTACATATCAAATTTCAATAGTTCATGGTAAAATGAAGCCAGAAGACAAAGAATATGAAATGCAAAGATTTATGTCTGGAAATACTAATATTCTCGTCTCCACAACAGTGATTGAGGTTGGTGTTGATATTCCTAATGCATCTGTAATGATAATTGAAAGTGCAGAAAGATTTGGATTATCACAATTACACCAATTAAGAGGAAGAGTTGGAAGAGGTAGCCATAAAAGTTATTGCATATTAATGTCTGGAAACAAAACTACTGATGATAGTAAAATTCGTATAGATACTATGGTGAAATCTAATGACGGATTTGAAATAGCGGAGAAAGACCTTGAAATAAGGGGTCCGGGAAATCTTATGGGGACTCAACAAAGCGGAGTAATTCCTCTCAAAATAGCAAACCTAGTTAGTGATAAAAATATGATTAGCACAATAAGAGACTATGTTATAAAAATATTAGCAAGTGATCAAAATCTCACAAAAAAAGAAAATTCAATAATCCTAAACACTTATAAACACTTAAATAAGAACAATGACATATGGAATTATATTAGTTAATTCTCATTTAGTAATTTTATTATCAATTCTTCAAATTCTTTTTTAAAATTCTCATATTTTTCTCCAGTAGCAGGGCCATTAAAGCCTGTGTGTATGCTTCTAATCTTTTTCTTTTTATCTATAAAGATGAGGGTTGGATAAGAAATAACTTGTTTCAGTACAGGCATTTTCTTTTGAGCCTCAACCTTATTGCTGGTTCCAAACTGTGCTAATAAAATGGGATATTTAATATTAAACCTGTCTATTAATTTGTTGATATTATTAATAGCCTCTTCCTTTGTTTTAGCATATTCAAATGCCAATGAAACAAACTCTAAATCTTCGTAGTCGTTTTGATTAATAAATTCTGAAATAAAAGTAGTTTCATCTAAACAGTTTGGACACCAAGTACCCATAATCTGTATCACCAAAACCTTATTATTAAATCTTTGATCAGTGTCAGCCACTATCCTACCCTTATTATCTTCAAAAGAGAAATTAAACTTATTATAATGATCGTTTATTGCTGTTAGGTTATTTGGGTTTGGAAGTGTAAAATTTTGATCCCGATTAGCTACAAATGGAATTTTATTGTAATTACCTCTATAAAAAAATCCACTTATAGTATTCTCCTCTAATTGTCCTTTAAATAAAAATGAATGAGCTCCATTAAATGTAGATAACTTTATTGAATTTTCTTCTGAAACACCCTCCATAAATCCATAATCTCCTGTAGTTGTTCTAAAAGTTCCTGAGATCTTATGACTTTCTTGATCAAAAATCCCTATAGCATTATACTCCTCTAACTCACCAGGATTAAAAACTACTTTCCATTTTCCTGAAAAATTATAAATTTTGGAGTTATTTTTTAATTTAAATCTTTCATTTCCAGGATAAGCATTGAATTTTATTTTTCTATCTAAACTATTATTATAAAAGTACCCTTCCATGCCATCTGATGATTTTTTTGCTTTAATATATCCTTCAAAAACTGGCGATTTAATTAGAAAAGAATCTTTTATATAAGTGATTTTTTTCATAGCAACTATATCTTTATGATTATAAATTTCTACAGAACCATCATTCATCACATACAAATTGAAAGGTATTGCTTGATTATCTAACGTATATAAATTACCTATATACGCTCCTGACGAAACTTTATCATCTTCACTACAAGATGATAAAGAAAATAAAAGCACTATTAGCAAATAATTGAATCTATTCATAAAATGGATTGTCTTAGATTAAATATCTATAAAAAATGAGATTTAAAAAAACTTTTTAGATTTCATTAGAAGGTAACTATTATTATATTTGTTAAACCTAACTATTTAAAATGAA
>CAZXST010000009.1:0-19972 GCA_964643205.1 uncultured Flavobacteriaceae bacterium
AATCCCATTACTAAAAGTCCATAATCTAGAGACCCTTGAAATTGCCAAATATAAATACCTAGACAGAATGTTAATATAAATCCTATTATTGAATTATTTGATTTGAAAATTGAAGAAATTAGGTTTCCATCTGTTTTTTCACTTTCATCTCTTTCATCAATAACTAGATTACCAACATGAATTAAATATCGCTGTCCATACCAGTATGTTAGCTGTCCTATAGCCATTCCAATACCAGCTAAACCAAAACCATAATGCCATCCAATAGTCTCTCCAATATATCCAACTAATAATGCAGATACTGCAGCACCTAGATTAATACCCATATAAAAAATATAGAACCCCATATCTCTTTTATTCTGCTCGTGTTTAGGATATAGGCCTCCAACCATAGTTGAAATATTAGGCTTTAACATACCTACACCCATAACTATTAAAGTAAGTCCAGTATAAAATGCCCACATGGCTTCTACTGCTAGAACTGAATGTCCTGCAACCAGTAACATTCCGCCAACAAAAACCGATTTTTTTTGACCTATTATTTTATCAGCTATAATCCCTCCAGGAATAGAGGCTACATAAACAAACATTGTATACCAACCATATAAAGCAAGAGCATCTTCATTGCTCCAGCCTAATCCTGCATTTTCAATTCCAACTTCAGCAACTAAATAAAGTACTAAAATTGCTCTCATTCCATAGTAAGAGAATCTCTCCCACATTTCAGTCAAAAACAAAATATACAATCCAACTGGATGACCTAAAAATTGTTTTTGATTTGCTAATATATTTGAATCTGTCATAGTAAATAAATTAAAAGATTCACTAAAATATTATAAATTATCTAATAATTTTGATTATTCAACAATAAATTATAGTAGCAATATATTATTATTGTATAATATTATATAAGACGTAAATTAAATTTCAATAATGAGCAAAGAAATTAATGGTTTTTCAAAACTAACTAAACAGGAAAAGATAAACTGGATAGCAGATAATTTCTTTACAGATCCACCAACGGCAATACAAATATTAAAACAATATTGGAACCAAGAAGATAAGCTTCAAAAACTTCATGATGAATTCTCAGAGAATACATTGAGCAATTTTTATTTGCCATTTTCAATAGCTCCTAATTTTTTAATAAATGGAAAAAAATATAGTGTTCCTATGGTAATTGAGGAAAGTTCTGTAATTGCTGCCGCATCAAAATCTGCAAAGTTCTGGTTTGATTTAGGAGGGTTTAAGGCAAAAGTAATTTCAAAAATAAAAACAGGTCAAGTTCATTTTATTTATTCAGGAGAAAAAACAGCCATTACTTCTTATTTCAATTATATAAAGACCACATTAATTGATGATACTAAAACCATAACATCAAATATGGAAAAGAGAGGCGGTGGAATAGTTGATATTTCACTAATTGATAAAACCCTTGATATGAAAGGATATTATCAAATTAATGTTTCGTTTGATACTATTGATGCAATGGGAGCTAATTTTATAAATTCTTGCTTAGAAAAAATTTCAAAATCATTTAAAGATAAAACTGATGAATTTAAAAAGTTTACAATAAATTCTAACGAGATTAAAATTATAATGAGTATTCTATCTAATTATGTCCCTGACTGTCTTGTTAAAGCAGAAGTATCCTGTAAGGTTGAAAAATTAAATAAAAAAGAAGATTTTAATGGTTTTTGTGAAAAGTTTGTTCAAGCTGTAAAAATAGCAGATTTAGATACATCTAGAGCTGTTACACATAATAAAGGTATTATGAATGGAGTTGATGCAGTAGCTATAGCAACTGGAAATGATTTTAGAGCCATTGAAGCGGGAATTCATGCCTATGCATCAAAAGATGGAAAATATAAAAGTTTAACTCATGCTAAAATTGAAAAGGGTATCTTCCATTTCTCAATTGAAATACCATTAGCACTAGGAACTATTGGAGGAATAACAAATCTTCACCCCTTAGTTAAACTATCATTAAATATGTTGGATAATCCAAGAGCTGAAGAATTAATGGAAATAACTGCTGCTGTTGGTCTTGCTCAAAACTATAGTGCATTAAGGTCCTTAATAACATCTGGAATTCAGCGCGGGCACATGAAAATGCATCTAATTAATATTTTGAATTCATTAGGAGTATCAGAATCTGAAAAACATTCAGCTATAGAATATTTTAAAGATGAAATTGTTAATAATAATAATGTTCAAAGCTTTATAAACAATCTTCGTAATTCTGATGAAATATAAAAGTAATGGCAAAATATTATTAACATCTGAATACTTAGTATTAGATGGTGCTTTAGCTTTAGCTCTTCCATCAAAATTATCACAAAATCTTGAAGTAAAATATACAAAAAATAAAAATGAAATTAATTGGATAAGTTACGATTTCAACGGAGAAATTTGGTTTAGAGAGTGCTTTGTTCATTCAAAAAATAAATTTTCATACAAAAACAAAAAAAATAAATATTCTGATAAACTTATTTCGATTTTTAATGGAATTGAAAAACTTAATGAAGGTGTTTTTTCTAATTTGGGAGCTGAATTTACTGCTAGATTGGAGTTTTCAAAAAATTGGGGATTAGGATCTTCATCAACTTTAGTTAATAATTTAGCACTATGGGCAAAAATTGATCCTTATAATTTACTCGATTTAACATTTAAGGGTAGTGGATATGATATTGCATGTTGTAATAAAATTAATCCCATAACATATGTAAAAAATAAAAATGATAGAATAATAAAAGATGTTGATTTTAACCCATCATTTAAAGAAAATTTATTTTTTATATATCTAGGTCATAAACAAAATACTTCAGAGGCAATAAAAAATTACAGATCCATGTCTAATGACATACATAATGTTATAAATAAAATCAACTCAATAAGTTTATCTATAATGAAATCAAATACATTAAGTGAATTTGAAAAATTAATTGTGGCACATGAAGATATTATATCAAAGACTATAAATATAGAGCCAATAAAAAAGAGACTATTCAGTGATTACAAGTCAGGTGTTATTAAAAGTCTTGGTGCTTGGGGTGGAGATTTCATGCTTGTAACAGGAAATAAATCAAATATGAGTTATTTCAGCAATAAAGGATATAATGAAATTATTCCTTATAAAGATCTTGTATACTAGGTTAATAAAATAAGTGTCTATTATCTTCGATTTCAGCAGATTCTAAAAGAGCCTCATAAACCTTAGAACTATACGACCCTAGAGTTATTGAATTTAAAAAATTGATATAATTCTGATAATTACTGATTACATTAGCATACTTTATCCTATCAACTTTTATATAGAAAACTCCGTTATTTCCAATAATACCATTCGATGTTTCTCCTTCATCTATTCCAAAAGCATGTCCAACAACATTTGGCTCATTACCAGTACCTGAAAGAACAGGATTTTTCATATTAACTGAGAGGGCAGTTTGAATTGTTTGGTTTTCACTAGATGAAATATCTTCAAGAGATTTGCCTTTTATCTTATCCATAATTATTTTTGCCTTCTTTTGATTTCTAATTTTAGAAATAGCTGTAATAGATGCTTTATCAATTGACATTAATCCTTCAGGATTAATTGAGGTTAACATTGCAACTAAATAGCCTCCATTTTGCAAATTAAATCTTCTTATATCATCAAGATTGGTATCAGGATTATAAGCCCATCTTACTATTGCTCTTTGAGGGCCTACCCCAGGAATATTCTCATTTAATTCCCTAATGTTATTGACAGGATTAAGTTTATAGTTAAATTCACTAGCTACATCTCTAAAATTAGATTTTTCAGTTGCTATTTCAAATTTTGAAGTAATATTAAAGATACTGTCTATAGTTCGTTCAGAGGCTTCAACTTTAAGACCTAAATTTGCAACTTTAACAGCCTTTTTTCTTTTAGATTGAGACAAGATTTCAATAATATGAAACCCAAAATCAGTTTCAACAACTGATATTTTACCAACTCTATTTTCAAAAGAAAAATCTCTAAACTCAGGAGCAAATCCATCTATATATGAAAATTCAATTTCACCTTCATTTTCATTACTAGCTACATCAGAAGACAATGATAATAGGCTTTTAAATTTACTTGGTCTACTTAGAAGAATTCTATATATACTATCTGCTGTTTTCTTAGCTTGCTCCTCTGTTCTAGTTTCATTAGGATCACTTCTTAAAGATCCACTATAGGGAATTAATATATGCCTAACCTTAACAGAATCAGGGATTCTTCTAGTATCTACTAATTTTGTAATCTTTATAAACTCACCTTCTTTATATGGGCCATAAACATCACCCTTATTTAAAGAATAAACTATTGATGCCATTTCTTTTGAAAAAGAATTCTCAAAGACATAGGAGTCGTATAGTTTAATAGCAGAATTTAGATTTAAAAATTCTTCATTATCTCTAGTATTTTTAAATCCTAATACTTTTTTATTTGTTTTAGATTCAAAATCAAATTCTTCACGATCATTTAATAATTCAATGAGTTGATTCTCAATTTGTTTTTCATCAAATTTAGAGGGGGTTTCCTCAAACTTCACATATATTAAATCTCTAGAGGCCTTAACCTGATAATCATTCTCATTTTGCTTCATATACTTTTTTACATCTGATTTTGTGACCTTTACTAATGAGTCCGGTATGGTTGAAAATGGGATATTTACGTATTTTAAATCAACATTGTCATTTTCATAATTGTATTGGGTCTTTCCTTCAAAGACAGTAGAATTGATTGCTGATCTTATCAAATCAAAATATATCTTTTCAAGTCCTGAGGATGCAACGTTAGATTCATAATTATTCCAAGATTCATAGTTAACTTGAGCTCCCTGTAAATCCATTGTCTCAGGGGATATTTCCTTTAAATTAGAAATAAACTCATTTAATTTTCTTTGATCAAATTCTCCCTGAGAGTCTTTGAATTCATCAAATGACAACAGATTGTTTTTTAATAGGTCTCTCATTAAATCCCTTTCAACAGTAATTCCTAGTTTATCAAATTCAGAGGCTAATACAAATTTTCTCAATTCTATATCCCAAATTGTATTCATAGATTGAACATTTGTCCCTGAACTTCTATTTTGACGTTCTAAATTTTCGACTTTTTTCATAAAATCTTCTCTTTCCATCTCAATACCATTAATTGTTGCAACAACATTTTGATCTGGCAGAGAAGATCCACTAGAATTTCTTATTACATCCGCTAATACGAAAGAGAATAATGCCATTGCAATAACTAATATTAGAAACAATGATCTTTGTCGTATTTGGTTTAGAATTGCCATTTAAAATTAATTTTAAATATAGTGGCCAAAAGTAGTATTTTATTGTTAATTATGAAAACTTAGGCATCTATCTTTAGAGAAACTAAATTTATTCTAGTATTAGAAACATCTAGAATCTTAAACAAAAAATTACCTACTCTAATTTCTTCTTTTACTCGGGGAATTTCCTCAGTACTATTTACAATTAGTCCTCCTAAAGTTTCATATTCCTCACTAACTGGCAAGTGTAATTTATAATTCTCGTTAAGATAATCTACCTCCATTCTAGCAGAAAACTCATATTCATTATCAGATACCTTTCTCTCAATTAATTCATTGTTATCAAATTCATCATCAATTTCTCCAAAAAGCTCTTCAACTATATCTTCAATAGTTATCATTCCAGATGTACCACCATATTCATCTAAAACTATTGCTATAGTTCTCCTTTTAGCAGTTAATAAATTTAACACATCCTTAATAAGCATTGCCTCAGGAATAAATTCAACTGGCATTAATATTGATTTGATCGTTTTTGGCTTATTAAATAAATCAGATGAATGTGCATATCCTAAAACATCATCAATTGTACTTTTATAAATCAATATTCTAGAGAAGCCAGAAGAAATAAATAGGGACTTTAAATTAGAAATGTAATCATGTATTTCAACTGCCACTAATTCAATTCTAGGGATCATTACATCCCTTGATTTTAACTCTGAAAAATCTAATGCATTTTGAAAAATTTGAACTTCACTATCAATTTCTTGATCTTTTTCAACTGCATCCATTTGCTCATTAATATAATGTCCTAATTCATCCTTTGAAAAGAGCATCTGTTTATTATCACCCTTTGATTTGAAAAATATTTTGAGAAAAATATCAGAAATCCATATAACAAAATCAGAAATGAAATAGAAAACTATATAAAAAAAATAAGCTGGTAGAATAAAAATTTTGAAAAACTTTAATGAATAAATCTGAAAAAATACCTTTGGCAAAAACTCAGCAGTAATAAGAATGATAAATGTTGAAACAAGTGTTTGGTTGATCAGATTTAGACCAAATTCTCTAGCTAATAATGCACCCATTGTAAATCCATATATTACCAGTGCAATGTTATTGCCAATAAGCATGGTGGTAATAAATTTTGAAGGTTTTCTTGTTAGAATTTTAATTATTGAAGAAATAAAACCTGTTTTCTTTTTTTCAATTTCAATAGAAATCTTATTACTGGAGACATAGGCTATTTCCATACCAGAAAAAAAAGCAGAAAAAATAAGGGAAATAATTATGATAGGTATCTCAGACATATGAAATTATAATTTACCTCTATCTTTAAATCTCTTTTGATATTTATTTCTAAACCAATATACTACAACTGATAAAATTGAAAGGAGTAAGAAAATTATTGACTTATTAAAATCACTTTTAAAATTTAAAAGAAATTCTACAAAAAATAATACAAAAAATCCTAGATAAGCATACTTAAAAAAACCTAATAATTTCATAACAATAATTTATAAATTTAATAATTAATTAGGTATATCTGATCTATAATCAGCTTTTGTCAACACAACAGTATGCATAAGGGTTGCTGCTAATTTGCCGTCTGAATTAAATAATTCCCCTCTTATAGTTCCTATATTTTTTCCCTGTTTAATAATACTAGCTGTAGCAATTACTTTCCCTTCAAATAATGGCCTGTGATGAAGGCTATGAAGATTTGTAGAATTAGGATATAAAGCACCTTTAGATTCATAAATCACAAGTAAACTTGTAACATCATCTAATAAGGAGGTCATCATACCTCCTTGAACAGTTCCATTAGGATTAAGTGCCGTTTCAGAGAATTTTGCTCCTAACTTTAAAAAACCTTCTTTATACTCAATAAGATTAAAGTTAAATATTTTTCCTGTTCCACCTTTTCTTCTATGAAAATCTAAATATTTTTTAAAATCTTTGTCCATAAATATTTAATGTTATTTATTCTTCTAAAGTTACATAACCGCTTACATCTAAAAAAGTGATTTTCTCAAAGCTTTTATCAGAATCAAATCCTGATCCGTATATATCCTTATCAGCTGAAATAAATCGAAAGGGGTAATTTGTAAATAACCACTCTTCTATTCTATTATAATACATTTGATCAGTTATTAGCGTATCATTAAGATGGGTTGTAATAACAACATTTTTTCTTAAATCAATCAAATCGGTATTAGAATATGAAATTGCATAATCTGCAGTGATTATGCTCTTATTATTATTTTTATCAAATACAGTAATTTCGACCTTGTCAGGAAACTCAAAGTATGGAAAATCCATATTAGTAAAATTAAACATTTTTGGACTTTTCAATATTGAGCTAACAAGTCCTGAATCAGTGTAAACTGTATTTATATTAACAGCAGATGATGTATAAGACTTTTCTGAAGCAATATCTATAACATTTTCTAGATCATTACCACATGAAATCAATAGAAAAAAAGATATAATAAAACTAATTGTTTTCAAATCTATAGCTTAGGCACTTTTACAGATCGTCCTATCCAGCATCCTACTCTAATTATTTCACCTTCTCTTCCTGAAGAAAATATTTCACTTTTCTGAGGAGCTTTTGCTAAATAATTTCTTGAACTCTGATTAGCTGCTTTTTTTAGTTTACTATCAACCCTGCCTGCCTTGAGTGCTTCCTTAGATGCCAACCAATAAACAGCTCTTTGTGTAAAGTTGTCAGATCCACAATTTTTTGCACTACTAGCATACATTTGAGCAATAGCTAAATAACATTTTCCCATAGATGGGTTAAACCTAAGTGCTTTGACATAATATGATCTAGCTCTAGAAAACAAACCATCCTTTTTAAATTTAGTTGCAATTCTAAATAAAATCTTTGCTTTTTCATAGCCGTCATTCTCTAAATCAATTGCTTGATTGTAATATAAAAGAGCTTCAGCTGACTTACCCTCTTTATCCTTAATAATTCCTAAATAATAAGAAGTAGATGCATCTGGTTCTAAGGAATTTTTCTGTTGTAGAATTTTAACAAAAAGCTCTGAATCAACACATTCCTTGTTAAATAATCTATTCAAAGCCCTTTGAAGCCAAATTCCATCATTTTTCATCTCTTCATAGTTCTTCTCATATAATGGGATCAAATTTATACAATTTGCTCTATCTCCTAGATCAATTTCCATTCCTTTAGTAATTTGGTCATATGCCTTTAAAAAACTGTTATATGATTTAACTTTTCTTTCATCTTTTTTAGATAGCTCAACCTGAGATTCTGACACATCTTCAGATACAAACTTGTTAACTTTATTAGTATAATTCTTAATTTCTCTTTCTACCTTCTCAGAAATTTCATCATATTTAGTAAAGAGTTCCTCAGCAGATTTTAGCTCCTCATCATAAAGCATAACAATTAATTTAAAATACGTGTATAAATTTTTTGGATTGTTAAATGTCTGTGAATCTGTTATAAATGCTTCATCAAACTTATTATATACATCAGATTTAGTCATATCTAACTCACCCATATAATCATATAAAAGCTGTGCAGATTTTGCCATTATATCACCAAGTGGCGTTTTATTTGGAAAATTGTTTCTTTTTTCATCCCATAGTTTTACCAAATCATTTATATAATCAACTTTTTGATCTCCAGTAGAATTATTAATCATATGTTTTAGAATTCTTTCTCCATAGACAAATATTGCGCTATTAAACTTTGGATTTCTTTCCCTAAGTTCCATCCAAGGCTCATAGGCAGCATCATAATTTTTTGCCTTTACATATTCACTAAAAATTGATAATGAATTGATATCATCTTCATTAACTTGTGAACTAATATTTAATGATACAAATAAAAAAATCAATACTATTATTAATCTATATAGTCTCATAATTAATTATATTTTCTTTTTATAAACCATCTGTCATTTAAAGATAAACTCAATTGAAAATTAACAAAATTTTCTTTAACTAAATTTTGATCAGTAGTTCCTCTCCTACCAATTTCAATTACAGTATTTATGTTTGAAAAAAGCCTACTAACTGGAATACCTAGTCCAAAAGATATGCCAAACTCTTTAATTGACTGATTATTGATGTTTAACCCTGTTTTTTCAAAATATATACCCGATCTATAAACTATTCTTTGTAATAACTTATTAAAAGAATTGTAGTCAGGTATATAAAAGCCTCCTATGGATAAAATAGAAGAATCTTCAAAATAAGTATTTTGAATATCTAAAAGATCTGAAGAAAAAACACTACTTTTTATAATATTATACTCTGTACCAACAAACCATCTCCTAATAGAGCCTATCCCTACTCCAATAGACATCTTAGAAGGCATTTTTAGGTCAGTTTCTTCTAGTCCTAGTGATAATAAATCGACTTCAATTTCATTAATTGGATACTCAAGACCTGTATTTTCACTTATAATAACAGAAGCAAAGGTTCTCTTATTTTTAGAAGTTAAATTATAACTAGGTGAATAAGTAAAGGAGGTAACTAATTGTGTTTTTTCATTAAGCATTGGTTTATATGAAATTCCCAAGTTATAGTTGATACCACTTAAATCTGATCTATTTATTTCTCTCGCTTGATAATCCAATGGAAGCTGCTCGTCATCATAAAGGAATTCTACTGCATTATTCTGAATATTTCCAAAATTATAATGGGCATCAATACCAATACTTAGATTTTCAGAAATAAGATATCCAAATCCTAAAAATACTTTATTTAGTCCGCCATTTCCTGAGTACTTATACTCTAATGAATCAATATTATTTCTAGACTCTAACCTATAGCCAACTGAAGAATGAGGAATTACGCCAAATCCCATACCAAATTTACCCATCGGAATATTCAATCCTAAATAATCAAATGTTGTAGTATTTGAATTATCAGAAGCATCAGAAGTTTCTAACTCTGTTGATGTGTGACCAACACCAACAGTAAATTTGACCAATCTAGCTTCATTATTAAAGGAAAATAAGTTATTGCTAACATATGAAGCTGGATTTTTAAAGTTCATGTGAATACTATCAGTATATATACTCAGTCCTCCCATAGCTCTGTTCTCAGTAGTACCCTTAAACTTAAGACTGCCAATACCATAAAATGAATAGGGAGAAGAAGTTCCTTCCTGTCCTTGAAAATTATAGCATATAAAAAATATTACTATGAGAAAAATTCGTTTTATCAACTGTTAATATTTAAATTCAAAATAAAATTTAGGCCTTCTAATAAAAAATTTTGATTCGCAAAGATGCTAATTTTTAATGGTTTAGACAAGAAAACTGAATCACCTCCAGTCAAAATAACTTCAATGTCACTATAATTTCCCTGATATTCTGATATAGATTCTCTAATCTCGAAGACAACTCCATTTACTATACCTGAATGAATTGACTCTTCTGTTGAGGAACCAATAATATCAGATGGGTATTGTTTTTCTAATTCAGGTAAATTAGAAGTATAGTTACTTAATGAACTATATCTCATATCAATACCAGGAGATATGGAGCCGCCGTGATAATTGCCATTTTTATCTATAAAATCCATAGTAATACAAGTTCCAGCATCAATAACTAACACATTTGAATTAGGATAATGCTTTATTACAGCACTTGCAAGAGCTATTCTATCGGAACCAAGTGTTTCCTTACTATTGTATAGATTCTTAAAAGGCAATTTTAAATTTTCAGATAGAAAACATACAGATTGTAAACTTAAATGTTCCTTTATTTCATGATTATCAATAGTAGAAACATTAGATATAATAGCTCTGTTAACAGTGTTATATTTCTGAGTAAATATGTTTATACCCTCTACGATATTTGAAGTTTTGATAGTATCTACTTCTACAATATTATCATGATCAAAAACTGCAATTTTAGCATTAGTGTTTCCTATATCAATAATTAAATTCATATTATAACTTGAGCATCAAATTTACAAAAGGATTTTAATAATAATTATTTTGCTCAATAATAAAAATGCATCTATATTTGACACTCATTTAATGGTACCTTAGCTCAGTTGGTAGAGCAACGGACTGAAAATCCGTGTGTCCCTGGTTCGATTCCTGGAGGTACCACAAACCCCCTTCAAGGGGGTTTTTTGATTATTTATTGTTAACTTCATTAACTTTAAAAAAAATTACATAAAATATATTATGGATTATGCAATAGAGATTTTAAGTTCTGAATGGATAGCAACTTCATTAAGTAGCATAGCTTTTATTCTGTTTATTCTATATATAGGTAAAATTAGTTCTGAAAAAAATAGAATTAAGTTTATTAAGATTATTGCCTTAATAATGATATTATTCACTATTAGTAATCATACTATTCATTTAATTAATGGAACCTGGACATTAGACAAACAGCTTCCAGTACATCTTTGTGGAATTTCTGCCTTGATCTGTTGCGTAATTATGTTTATACCAGAGAATAAAAGACAGTTTCTTTTTGAATTTCTTTTTTATTGTGGGATCATAGGTGGAACAATGTCTATACTAACACCTTTAATTGATAATTATAATGGATCTGTTAACTTTTTTTATATCCAGTTTTTTGTAAAACATGCAATTATTATAGCGTTTCCTATTTATTTAAAGGATTATTTGAATATGGAATTAAGAGTATATTCATGGCTAAAAACACTTATTGCCCTGAATGTATTGCTAGCTTTTATAATTCCATTAAACTTTTATATTGGTTCAAATTATATGTATTTAGCTGAAGTGCCTGCAGTAGATAATCCATTAATTTTAACTACCCAGTGGCCATATTATATACTAACATGGGAGGTAATTATCTTAATTCTTTTCTTAATTACATATTATTTTTCTAAACCAAAAAAGGCTTAATTTTATCAACTACTAATAGAAAATGAAAATGTTATATAAATTTCGTTTACTAAGCCTAATTTTTATTTTTGGTATTTCTCTGAGTTGTAATAAACAACAAAACAAAAGTTCTTCTCAAGAGAATTATGAAAAAACAGAATATTACTCTGACTCAATTAATACTGTTAGAATAGACAATATAAGTTTAAATACTATAAATATTTTAAATAATTGGATTGAATATCAAGAATTAAAAGAAGTAATTAGTTCATTGGAAAAGAATGAATTATCATTCTTTAAGGATAATAAAGAATATATTAGTAAATTCTTTGATAATCTAAAAAAAAGTACGCCAGAATCAATTAATAAACCTGGAATTATAGCTAGAATTTCTGTCTTAGAAACAAAATTTCTAATACTTGAAAGCCACTTTGCCTCAAATATTACTGATGATAAAATAAAGAAAAACAGAATAAACGATGTATTATCTGCAAATTCGAATTTTATATATCAGATAAATAAACTAATTGAAAGATCAAATCAAAAAATTGAAGACTAATTATTGTTCTTTTGAGCATTCAATGCATCCTTGCTAAGGGTTGCCAAATTAAAGTTTGGTGCTATTTCTAATGCTTGATCCATTATAGCAATTGCTGCATCAATATTTTCTTCTTTATTTTCCTTAAATTTTACCAAACCTTTTAAATATAAAAAAGCTGCCTTCATAGGAACTTGATATTGACCCTGAGTCTCATAATAAGTTCTCATAACATCATTATTTGAATTTGCTATTCCAAAAGTTATATTTTTTGTAGCTCCCATTAAATCATCTAATTGAATTTTTATATCAGCCAATTCATATGCAATTAGTGGATTAGGTTTTCTTCTAAACAATTCCTCATAATGAACAACAGATCTGTCAAGCTGATTTAAAAATTGAAGTGAAATTGCTTTTACTTCAACTGCCATATCAGAATCGCCTTCATTACTTTCAATACCAATTGTATTTAAAGCTTGAATATGTCTTCCTTCATTCATATATAATACTGCAAGTGTATCAGCCCTAGCCTGACTTGGGTCTAATATGTTTAAGTGAGTTAAACCGTTTATTACTCCTTGAACATCACCTTGAGATTTCATTTGCTCATAATATTTCTCATAATGATCTAATAGAGAACTGCTGTCTTGACTATAGCTCAAGGAAGCAATAGATAATAATAATAGAATGTATAAATTTCTCATAATTTTACTATTTAATTAATGACGAAACTAGTAATAATTAATAGTTAAAATGCAATTTGCACTAAAAATTCTCCATAAGTTGTTTGATTTCCTGAATCAAAATCTGCTTTATAAGCCCCTAACTGCATTTTTAAATTATTTCCATGCAGATATTTAGAAATACCAAATCCGTAGCTATTAAATGATTGTAATAATGATTCTGTATTTATATCAAATTCTGGATTGGCCATTTCATATCTAAGATCTACTCCTAATCCACCTTCAATTATATAACCTAAATGAATATTGTAACTATCTCCTAAAATAAGGTGTTCACTAATATGTTGTGGAATAAGAATATCAAATATATTTTCATCTACATATATCTGATCCAGATTACTGGTATATGAATCAGCATATTCAAACAAAAATGAAAAACCCTTGTACTTCAATAATAAATCAAAAAATAATTGTGAATAGTCAGGAAAATTATTATTTCCACTGCTATCATATAATCCAGAATGATCTTCTCCCATAGAGTTACTAACTCCAAAGTTTTTAGAATATGCGACCCCTAATTGTATTTTTAACTTTTCCTCACTAATTAAATCAACTGCTGCAATTTCATTTCCAACGCTAAAGGTTCCTAATGGATATAAGTTTACCCTTGATCCTAATTTGAAACCTCCAAGATCAGAATCTCCAAAATCCTCTCCAAATGAATTTTTTCTATCACCTGAAGTTAAGGCTAATTTTGGTTCTACTACAAACTTTTCTCCAAAGCTACTCTCAACAAACAATCCAAATTCCTCGCTGCTTTGCGTATAGTTTTGACCAAGAAGACTTGTGTTAGTAAAACGCAACACATCCTCATTTTGAGTCATCTCTAAATTATTATGGAAGACTTGTCTTTTTCCAAAATAAATTGTAGTTGAATTATCTATATGATAACCAATAAAAGCTTCAACTAATGGGTCTGAACTACTATAATTCATCTGAATTGTAAAACTTACCTTTTCCTTAAAGGCCCTACCTTCAATAAATAAATTTGAGTTTCTAGACTTTAACTGTCTTGATATTTCTTTAAACGTACCTTCCTGTTCATTAGATAAAATTTCATTATAAATATATCCCGGTCTTAAAAAACCATAAATATTAAAAAGATAATTACCTTCATTAAAAGAAAATGATATTCCATCTCCTAAATCATAACTTGAATTATTTATTTGCTTTTCCTGTGCATGTGTAATAACCGAAAAACATATAATAATAATTGTTATTAGACTTTTTTTCATTTATTAATTTATTTATATTATAATTTTGCCTTATTTAATCTAGAATATTGATCAAATATCACTAATTTTTAATTAATTATGAATTTTTCAAAAAAAATTGTTGGTTTATTTCTAGGTCCAATAGTATTTACTTTAATATTATTCTTTTTTAATCCCGAGGGATTAAACTATGAGGCCAAATGTATATTAGCATCCACTATGTGGATGGCTATATGGTGGGTTACTGAATGTGTGCCAATAGCTGTAACTGCTTTACTTCCAATTGTTCTTTTTCCGCTTTCTGGAGGTTTAGATCTTCAATCGACAACTGCTTCTTATGGACACAAGTTAGTTTTCTTATTTGTAGGTGGATTTATTATTGCTCTAGCAATTGAAAAATGGAATCTGCACAAAAGATTAGCTTTAAATATTATTAGATTAACTGGATCAAAAAAATCAAAAGTTATTTTAGGATTTATGATTGCTACTGCATTTTTGTCAATGTGGATTTCAAACACAGCAACTTCAATTATGATCCTTCCAGTAGGATTAGCAATTATTGCACAACTAAAAGATGATCCAAATACAATAGAAAATGAAAACGTAGTTTTTGGTAAATCTCTTATGATAGGAATAGCTTATAGTGCATCTATTGGCGGTATGGCTACATTAATTGGAACACCTCCAAATATGATTTTTGCAGGAGTTGTTGAACAAAGCTATGGAATAAAAATTAGTATGTTTGACTGGATGAAATTTGGTATTCCAATAAGCTCAACCCTACTAATTATTTGTTGGTTATATCTAACTAAAGTTGCTTACAAATTTTCTAATGAAGAATTCTCAGAAGGGAAAAAAGAAATATTAAAACAAATTAAGCTATTGGGTAAATTTTCATATGAAGAATCTAGAGTTTTAATTGTATTTGTTCTAACAGCAGTTGCATGGATTTTAAGAGGTTATCTTGAAAGAATTATACCAACAATTGATGATACCATAATCGCTATTTCATTTGCTGTAATTTTATTCATTATTCCAACCAAAAAAAATTCAGCTGATAAAACTTTACTGGTATGGAAAGATACTGTTAAATTACCTTGGGGCATATTATTATTATTTGGTGGTGGTATGGCTATAGCAAGTGCATTTACAAAAAGTGGGCTTTCACTTTGGATTGCTGATCTACTTATAAACCTTGATGGTATCCCATTAATACTTGTAATTCTTACAATTGTTACAACTATTAATTTACTTACCGAACTGACATCAAATATGGCGACAACAGCAATGCTACTCCCAGTATTGGTAACAATTGCTCTTGCAATTAATGTTCATCCATATTTTTTATTAATTAGTGCAACCCTAGCAGCATCATGTGCGTTTATGTTGCCTACTGCAACTGCTCCAAATGCCGTAGTCTTTGGTTCAGGACTATTAAAAATAGAAGATATGTTTAAAAAAGGAATTTGGATGAATATAATATCAATAATTATAATTACTCTTATTGTATATTATTTCCTACCATCAATATTTGATGTTTCTACCGAATTAGTTACAATAAATTAATACTTGTCTAAAAGTTTCGATTGCTCTTTTATGGATTCCTTAAATTCATTGGCAATTCTATCAACTAATTCTTGAACAGGAAGATCATCAGAAATATTAGTAACTCCTTGACCTGCAGACCAAATGGTGCTCCATGCTTTTGCTTCAGCTTGTGCAGCATCAAGTTCCTTTCCAAAATCAACCTTAGCTTTTCTTCCCCACATTTCTTCAGTTATTCCCATAGATTCTAGGCTAGGTCTTAAAAAACTGGCAGGGACACCAGAAACTGCAGCTGTATATACAATATCTGTTGCGCTAGAATCTATAATCATTTGTTTATAATCATCTGGGGCTCTACTTTCTTTTGTATTAATAAATCTGGTGCCCATATATGCTAAATCTGCTCCCATTTGCAATGCTGAGGCAACATCTCTACCATTACTTATACATCCAGAAAGGATAACTGTTTTATTAAAAAAACTTTTTATTTCAGAAATTAATGCCATTGGATTAATTGTTCCAGCATGACCTCCAGCACCTGCAGCAACTAAAATTAGTCCATCAACTCCAGCTTCAGCTGCTTTTTCAGCATGTCTCTTCTTTACAACATCATGAAATACTAGTCCTCCATAACTATGGACTGCATCAACTAATCTTGAAACTGCCCCTAGAGATGTTATAACTATAGGCACTTTATGTTTTATACATATTTTCAAATCAGCCCTAACTCTTGGATTTGTATTATGAACAATTAAATTGACTCCAAAAGGTGCAGGTTTTTTTCCTGTCTCCTTTTCAAATTCATCAAGTTCAGATTTTATTTGAATTAGCCACTCTTCAAACCCTTCACTAGTTCTTTGATTAAGAGCAGGAAATGTACCTACAATTCCATTCTTACAACATTCTATAACAAGTTTAGGCCCAGAAATTAAAAATAATGGGGCTGCAATTACCGGTATTGACAAACCATCAAATAAAGAAATTTTATTTTTCATTTATAATTATTATACAATTTTTAATACAAGCTTGCCTAATTTTTCGCCAGAAAATAATTTAAGAAATGCCTCGTGAAAGTTTTCAATTCCCTCAATAATTGTGTCATTATTTTTCAACTTTCCTTCCTTAAACCAAGTTGCTATATCAGTAAGAGCTTTCATATAATTTTCTTTATAATCAAAAACTACCATACCTTTCATACTAGCTCTATTAACTAATAATGACATATAATTTGAAGGCCCAACTACTTTAGTTTTGTTGTTATACTGGGATATAGCTCCACATATTACTATCCTGGCATTTTTGTTAATTCTAGTAAGTACTGCATCTAAAATTTCTCCTCCAACATTATCAAAATACACATCAATCCCATTAGGACATTTTTCTTTTAATGAAGTGTAGATTTCTTCATTTTTGTAGTCTATTGCATCATCAAATCCTAATTCATCAACAAGAAAATCACACTTTTCTTTTCCTCCAGCTATTCCAATAACCCTACATCCTTTTATTTTGGCAATTTGTCCTACCAAACTACCTACAGCTCCAGCTGCAGCTGAAACCAAGACTATGTCACCTTCTTTAATTTTACCCTCCTGTAAAATACCAAAATATGCAGTCATTCCAGGCATTCCTAAATATCCAAGAAATGTAGGGATTGGCATTTCTCCTGGATAAATTTTATTATAATTATCACCTGAACTTATACAATATTCTTGTGCACCTCCCCATCCTGAAACAAATTGTCCAACTTTAAAATCATCATTATTTGATTTAATTACCTCACCTACTGTTCCAGCTCTCATTACTTCCCCAATTTGAACAGGAGCAATATATGATCGTGCATCGTTCATCCATCCCCTCATTGCTGGATCTAAAGATATGTAGTGATTTTTAATTAAAAATTCATTCTGATTTAAATCTCTTACTTCAGATTCAATATGCTTCCAAATTGATTCATCAGGTACACCAGTTGGTCTTTTAGTAAAAAGAACTTGCTTATTTGTCATAATTATATTTTTAGAAAACAAATATAGTTAAATTTACTATGCGTGCATAGTAAATTTAAAAATAATTATCTTCCCTTCCAGTTTGGTTTTCTTTTTTCTTTAAATGCATTAATTCCTTCTTTAGCATCATTAGATTTTATTGCCTTATTTAACATTTCTAATAAATATTGATGCTGATCACCTTTATTAGTAATATAATTGTATGCCTCTATTCCTAGCCTAATTGCAGTGGGTGAATTCTCTAATATTTCTTTAATTAAATTAGATAACTCAATATCAATATTATCCTGATTTGAAATATGTGTTACAAGGCCATATTCTTTTGCTTGCATTGAAGAAATACTATATCCTCTAACACACCAATCTAAAACTTTTCTCGGTTGCATTACTTGGATTAGGCTAGCCATTACCTGCATTGGGAAAAGCCCTCTTTTAACTTCTGGCAAACTGAATCTTAAATTTTTATCTGCAATAACATACAGACACCCAGCTAATATTAAAAACCCACCTGCATAAACATTTTTTTCTACAACACTTATTGTCGGTTTACTTATAGCATTAAAAAGATCACCCATCAAAATTTCTTTTTCAGGAAGTGGTATTGTTGAATTATGAGACTCAACATTTCCCATCATAGCTTTAAGATCTGCACCTGAACAAAATGTATCACCATTTGCCTTAAAGACAACTATCCAAACAGAATTATTGAAATGTGCATAATGCATAGCAAAAGCTATTTCATTAGTCATTTGTGGATGTAATGCATTTTTCTTTTCTGGGCGATTCAATGTGATTGTAAAAACGTGATTGTCTTCACTTATTTCAATAAAATCAAATCTGTATGATTTTATATTTTGAACATCCTTTTTGTTATAAAAATCCATAAGCAAATTTTACATTCTAAATACTCCAAAAGAACTAGAACCCTTTATTTCATTATTGTAAACAGCTGCTAATGCTAAAGATAAATATTTTCTGGTGTCTGTTGGATCAATAACTCCATCGTCCCAGACCTCAGAAGTAGTATGCCAAACACTTGCCTTTTTATCAGCCTGTTCAGCCAACTTTTCCTTTTCTATTTTAAGTTTTTCTTCATCAATAGCTTTATTTAATGATGATGCTGAATTTCTTTTAATAATTTCCATAACACCAGACAACTGATCTGCTCCCATGACACCAGATTTTACATTTGGATATGAAAAAAGAAACCTAGGGTCAAAAGATCTACCACACATTGCATAATTTCCAGCGCCATATGAATTACCGACCTGTAGACTAATGTGTGGAACTGTACTTCCAGCAACAGCATGAATTAATTGAGATCCACTATTAATCATTCCATTTTGTTCATATCTCTTTCCTACCATAAAGCCTGTAGTATTATGAATAAATAGTAAAGGAGTATTAGATTTATTAGCTAATTGTATAAAATGGGTAGCCTTTCTTGCTGACTCAATAAAAATTACTCCATTATTAGCAATAATTCCAATAGGATAACCATTAATTTTTGTCCAACAGCAAAACATTGTTCTACCATAATTTTTCTTGAATTCAATAAATTCAGAACCATCAACAAATCTTTTGACTAGTTCTCTAATATCAAAAGGTTTTTTCAAGTTAGAAGGAATAATCCCTAAAATCTCATTTTTATCAAATTTTGGAGAAGAAGCATCGCTCTCATACTTGTTAGCGTTAGGTTGTTTAATTTTTTTGATTAAATTTTTTGCTATTTCTATAGCATGTTTTTCGTCATTAGCTAAAAAATCTGAAACACCAGAAATA